>JAJDBZ010000685.1 GCA_029261095.1 Candidatus Omnitrophota bacterium
TTTAGTGAGAAGGATTGTTCGGCGTCCCAAACATAGAATCGGAAACGGCTGCCTGGTTTGCGAAGACGCGCGGCGGTCCAGTTATTGTTGGGCCAATCCTCCATTCCCGCATAAATGTTCAAGAGCAGATAGTCGGCAAAGTTGACCACGTCGACCAGGCGGGTCGCCTCGCGGTACATGAACGGATCGGAAAGGTCCTGATTCTGGACCAGGTCAAGGAGTTTGGTCCACTCGACCAGATCCCCGCCCGCGAGACCGCTATGGCGAATGATGTCCCAATCCAAACCCCCTCCGTGGTATGAGTCGAAAAAGTATTCGTCGTACCTCTCGACCGGGTTGTAGTACAACCAATAATCGTCGTTGGTGAAGAACTGGACAAAGGTGCCGTGGCTGGTGGTCTGCCCCATGTCGCCATAGGTTCGCCGCGCGAGTTCGTCATGAACAAAAGGGTTGAGGTCCTGGGCTCCCGCGCGAAGAACGATCCGTTTAAAGGTCTGTACCGGCGTGCCGGGTATCGGAAGAAAGGTAAGTTCAGGATCGCCGTAATCATTTCGGAAATAGAGGCGATAAGATTTTTTTCCGCGAGATCGACCGGCTCCGCCATGGATCCTAATACCACCATCGATTTGTTCACCGGCTGGGGAGTTGAGATCGAAGTACTCCATAGAGACGGGCCGCTCCCAATGGCGCCCTCTCTCTTGAGCGTTGTCTCCGGTCCGTAACCCATCGGGGCCGTCAAGGTGTTGCGGATCAGTGACGACCACCATGATGGGAAGGCTTTTCTGCTGGTCGGTGAGGGAGAAGAAATAAGTGTGCGTCTCGACCCAGCTGGGTCCAAAACCTTCTTTAAAAACGCCCGCGCGAATGGCCGAATTTTCGGAGATTTGAATAGGTGAACTGTAAACAACGCCGTTATCCATTGTGGGCGTTGTGTAATCCGTGGTGTAACGGATCTCAGCCTGAGCGTCCTCCGCGTTGAGTTCGAGCAAGAACGGATCGTGATTCTCATAGATTCCACGAGGAACGCTAAATTGAACTGTCTCTTCCAAAAACTCGAAGAATGCACCATCGATTTCATTGGGTTCTCCGGGAGTCAGAGTTGAAAAAAACACCTCCTCGCCGGACACCGGATGCAACCCGTAGGAGAAACCATCCCTTTGGGGAGGAAAGCCCGGATCCAAGGAATCGATCGGCGTGCCGAATTCATTGTAAAGGCACAGAAACTCTCCCTCAGTATCCAAACCGAAATTGGTATGAAGGGTCCCGTCATCAAGACGTCGATCTTTTCCGCTCGCGAACACAATCAAGTACTCGTCGGGACCGACTGAGACATCCGGGAAGATCCACTTTCGGGGGATCGCGGGATTGTCGCTCAATGACCAATCAAGGAGCGAGACCGTTTGACCGGTCGGGTTGTAGATCTCAATCCAGTCTTCTTGTTCCCCGTCCTCATCCAGAAAGGTTCGAATCCCCATTGTGGAAATTTCATTCAGAACAGGGGTCGAAACCCCAGCGAAAGCGGGTGATGCAATTGCCCAAAGGCTGGCGATCGGAAAAAGCAGAACATGCATGAAACGAATCACTCCTTTGCCGGTCGAGGTGATGGAAGGGATGGATGGTTCGGTCCTCGGAGGGATCAAGGGCCAGTCACTTCGGTTCCCCATTCCTTTTCGATTTCCAAAAGGTCGAGGAAATCGATCTGGTTGTCTAAATTAAGATCAGCCGACCGGGGCTGAGGAACGGCTTGGTTTAAGAATACAGAAAGCACTCCATTATAACGGTCCAGCGCGGCAAAATCGGTGTCGGCGTCCCCATCGAAATCACCGGAGACCAGAGATCGGGGCAATGGATCGTAGCTGGAGGTATAGAATTCCTCCGATGGAATCAATTTCCCTGTCCCATCGTTGGTGAATAGTTGGAGACTTCCTCTTGGGAAGAGAAAGATCGGCGAGTAATTGGTGGCGATGAAATCGGGAAACGAGTCCATGTTGAAATCATCAACAAGAAGAGTTTGCGGCAGACGCGCATTAATGCGAAAAGCATTATCCGGGGCCAGGTTTCCGGAGCCATCATTGACAAAGACATTGATGGTCGAGTTCGCGAGAGAGGAAGCGACTACATCCATATCGCTATCCCCCTCGATGTCGATAGCCGCGACTGAGTAATACCTCTGGAGCCCGGCAGGAGGGAGGAGACGCGGCTCGGCGAACGAGAGTCCGCCTAAGTTTTCGATTAGCATGAGAGTCACATCGCCATCGGTCACAATGATATCGTAATCATCGTCCGAGTCGAATTTCTCGACCGCCAGGGATTGACGGCTGAGGAGTTCGGCCGATCCTCCAAATAGGGTCTGAGAATGGACCAGTTCACCTTCACCGGTGTTCTCGTAGATCGAAACCATATTGGGGTGTGTCTGGCCATCCGGTTCCTTGATCGCACTTTCGTGCTGGATCACCGCATCGGCATCGCCATCGTTGTCCATATCCTTAAGAATAATGGAGATCGGAAAGTTGACTTCGGATTCTTCTGTTCGATTGATCGGGATCGACAGAATGGGATCGAAGGTCCCATCGCCTTGATTTTTGTAGGATGTTAAGGATTGTTGATGAAGCACTCTGTTCGCGACGACCAGATCTGGGAGTTGATCCTGATCCAAGTCTGCGGCGGCGAAGGCTTCGGATCCGATTAGCCCGGGGCTTTGGATCGGTGGTTGGAAGATGCCTCGCTGATCGTTGAGTAACACCGAAATCGTCCCAAACCCGTTGTTGACATAACCCATGTCGGTAAACCCATCCACGTTGAAATCAGCCGAGACCAATGAGAGATCTCCGAGACTCACCGAATAATCGTATCGCTCCCACGCTTCACTTACCCAAGATCGGCGCGCGAACTGAGAGGGTGGGGATGGATTGCTCTCCTGGTATAGGAACTCCAGCATATCGCTCGCGTTGATGAAACCATCGGGCGCCAGGTTGGGATCCGGATCGGGAAGATCGATTTCAGTATCCGGGAGATCCTGTGCGACGGGCGATCCGACTCCGGGGATGTCGATGAAATCAAGAAAACCTTTCTGCTTAAAATGTCTCTCGAGATTGTATCGCCTTCCCGGAATCCAAAGGGCGGGAATACGAGTCTGCATTGTCCGAATGGCCCCCCGGATAGTGAACCGGAGATCCAAGAAACGCTTCATCAATGCGTCATCTCCCAGAGCTCCATTCTCATAAAAGTGCTTACGGAACCGGGCGGAGAGTAAGGCTTTAAAATTGGGATTCACCTTCACTCCTCGATAGATCTCCGCGATAGGGACATCGAGGACTTCGAGTTGTTCATCGAATGAGTTGTGAAAGTTCGGATTCGCTCGCCCAAAAGATTGCTCGGCATCCCAAACATAGAAGCGAAACCGAGCGCCAGGATCTCTGAGCCGCGCCACTGTCCAATTGTTATTAGGCCAGTCTTCGGTCCCCGCAAATACATTGAGGATCAGGTAATCGGCGAAATTCACGAGATCGAGCCTCCGACTCAGGTCGAGGTAGTTCTCGGATAGACTCAAATCTTGGTTGCGTACCGCATCGAGAATCTTGTTCCATTCGACCAAATCTCCCCCCGCTAAACCGCTATGGCGGACAATGTCCCACTCCAGACCCCCTCCCAGCCACGAGTCGAAGAAGTATTCATCGTATCTTTCAACAGGATTGTAATAGAGCCAATGAACACCATTGATAAAAAACTGGACAAAAGTTCCATGGCTCGTCACCTGATCCATCTTGCCGAAAGTGCGACGCGCGAGTTCATCGAGCACAAAAGGGTTGGTGTCTTGGACGCCGCCTCTGAGAACAATGCGTTTAAAGGATTGAATTTCCGAATCGGGAACGGGGAGAAAGTCGAGGGTCGGTGCGCCATAATCTTCGCGCATGTAAAGACGGTAAGGCTTTTTCGCCCGCGATCTTCCGAGTTGTCCATGAACTCGTATTCCGGAATTGATCTGGTTCGCGGTTCCTTCCTCAAGATCGTAATACTCCATCGAAACGGGACGCTCCCAGCGGCGGCCGCGAAGCCTGACATTGTCCTCCTCACGAATTCCCTCTGGTCCATCCAGGTGCGTGGGATCGGTGACGATCGCCATGATGGGGAGACTCTTCTGCTCATCGGTAAGGGTGATGAAATAAGTGTGGGTCTCAACCCATGTAGGTCCGAACCCCTCCTTGAGAGCCACCGCTCGAATGGTCGTGTTCGAAGAAATCTCAATCGGAGTGGTAAAGGGGGTTCCGTTGTCCCAACTGGGCGTGGTGTAGTCGGTTGTGTATCGAATCTCGGCTAGAGGGTCACCGACACTGAGTTCCACCGAAAAGGGTCCTTGCCCCTCATAAATCCCTCGCGGGATACTGAACTGGACAATCTCATTGAAGAAATCGGTGAAGGAACGATCCGGATCGTTCTCGGCCCCCGGCGTCATGGTAGAAAAATAGACCAGCTCTCCCGATGTGGGATGAACTCCGTAGGAATATCCATCTCGTTGAGGGGGAAAACCCGGAGAATAGGAATCAATCATTGAACCGGTGTCATCGTATAAACCCACAAACTCTCCTTCTGTGCTCAATCCAAAACTGGTATGGAGGTTCCCGCTGGTAGGTTTTCGGTCCTTCTGGCTAGCGAATACCACGATATACTCGCCGGCTCCGATGGAGACATCAGGGAATCGCCATTTCCCTGGTTCTGAAGCATTGTCAGTCAATGACCAATCGAGCAAAGAAACTGGTTGAGCGGATGGATTACAGATTTCAATCCAGTCCTCCTGTTCGTCGTCTTCGTCAATGAACGTGCGGATTCCCATGGCAGAAATCTCGTTGATCACCAATTGTTCAGCGCCTGCATAGGAAGTCGCTGCAATGGTCAGAAACCATGCGGCCAATAAGACGGAAAAACGCATCATCACAAAATCTCCAAAACCAACTCCGGGGATGGACAAATCAAATCTTGAGGCCACGCCTCGTCTACAAATCGAAGGGCCCCTCGCCAGCTGACTCATGCCGCGCGAGGTCCCATTCATCAAACCAATCTTGGAGCGCGTCCCAGTTTTGCAGTGTCTGGATCGTATCCAACTTGATGGGATCTTTTTCCGCAATTTCAGAGAGGAATTTCAACAGATCCTGGTGAATTTTGCCCGAATGGTGTTCGGGCGGGACAAAAGCGGTCACCTGACCCCCGGCGACCCGAAAAACGATGTTGTACTTCGGGAAATGGACCTCCAGCTTATTCTCAATAACCAAGGGATCACCAACCTTTTCTTAGATTATCACACATGATTCACGAAACAATAAGGAATTAAGTCTGGAGGGTTTTAATGGATATTCCTAGTCATCCATGGGTTCTGTTGTTGGATCGTCAGGGTGGAGATGTCAAAACATCGATCGGATGCGATGACTCCTCGGGTTTGCATGAAATGTAAACCAGGTTCTGCAGATTCTTTGGACAGTAGGTGGAATTTGGAGACTTGGGTGTTCAACTTAACCGGCTCTTTCCAAAGCTGCCTGCACCATGTCATTAACTGTCTCATCAAACGATATCTCGGGTTTCCAATCTAGTTCTTCCCGCGCCCGGGTCCAATCCCCGAGCAGGGCATTGACCTCTGTGGGTCGATAGAACTGGGAGTCGACGGCGATCACAGTCCGGCCCTCTGGATCCTTGCCGATCTCTTGCTCACCTTCCCCTTCCCATGTGATTTGGGTGTCAATGCTCGAGTGGCGAAAGGCGATCTCGACAAACTCTCTTACAGTCCTCGCTATTCCTGTTGCGAGAACATAATCACCCGGAGAATCTTTCTGGATCGCCAGCCACATCCCCCGAACAAAATCTCGTGCATCTCCCCAATCGCGTTTGGCTTCCAGGTTTCCAAGTCTGAGGAGAGGGATTTCGCTTCCATCTCCACTGTCTTTCCAGATCTTGTAGGCTGCGGCTCCGCGGACTATTTTTTGTGTGACAAAATCAGATCCGCGCCGTGGGGATTCATGGTTAAAGAGAATTCCGTTGCACGCGAATAGTCCAAATGCTTCTCGCATGTTCACGGTGTGCCAGTAAGCGGCGAGCTTCGAGGTACCATACGGGGAGCGTGGGTGAAAATCGTGTTTCTCCGACATAGGGTCATTGTGGAACCCCCCATACATTTCGGAGGTGGAGGCTTGGAAGAATCGAGTCTCTGGACTGTGGTGTCGGATCGCCTCGAGGAGGTTCATGGTCCCCAATGTGTTTGCCATGAGGGTTCCTATGGGGTTCTTGAACGAATACGCCACAAAGGATTGAGCAGCCAGGTTATAACATTCATCGATTTTATAGATTGAAAAGAGCTGAGATAAGAAACCTCCATCCTCAAGGTCTCCCTCCACAAGCAGGGTCGAAGGGTGGTCGACTAATTCCTTCAAATTTACAGTATCGGGGTTCGATTTTCTTCGAGTCAGACCGATGACATTCCCATACCCTTGGTGCCGCAATAGAAGTTCGGCCAGGTAAGAACCATCCTGCCCAGAAATACCTGTGATCAAAGCTGTTTTCATGGGTTACCTTGGCGAGAAATTCCCTTGGAGATTCTCCACTGTAGCTCGTTGATCCGTCCCTCGCTGAGTTCGCGGAGGGTGGTTGTGGGGTAGTCTTCCAGAAGTTTCTCATAGTTGGCAACCGCTTCGATGAGCCTGTCCTCGTACCGGAGGGATTCCGCCAGGTTAAAGAGGGTCCGGGCCGCCTCATTGCGGCCTCCCACTGCGAACTCATTGAGGTCGACTTTGCGGTAAGCGGGAATGGCTTCCGAGTATCTCTGGAGCCGAAAGAAAGACTCCGCGAGTTTGAGCTGGTATTCGGTGGGGGGGTTCTTATTGCGTGATGCCTGGTTGTAATACTTGAGGTATTTGGCAGCTCGCTCGAAATCTTCAAGGTCAAAATAGGTCAGTCCGATGATCGCGAGAGGTTGATCTTCTTCGGGGTACGCGATCCTTATTTTTTCGGCCTCGGTCAGAACATCCATGAGAAGTTCTTTTCTCTCTTCACCAATGGCCAACGCACTCTGGTCCTGGTAACTCTTGCAAAGGAGATAGTGGGACCAGCGCGCCGTTTCGTTGCTTCGAGGGAGGTCTTCGATAATCTTTCGGAGTTCCTTACGACCGTCTTCGTAGTCAAACCGCTCGAAAAGATTACGCGCCAATTGAAATCGGACCAGGCCGTTCTCGTCTCGGTCGGGAAACTTCTCTAGAAACCCTCTCAGTTCTTCGATGGACTCGTCGATCAACCCCTGTTGGTGGTAGGCATCCGCAAGACGTTTCCATGCCAGATGGGCCTCGGGACTATCTTCGTATCGAACCAGAGACAATAGCGTTTCATAAGTTGCCACCGCACGTGCATAATTCTCTTGAAGGTACTGGCAAGTCGCAAGACCGAAATAGGATCCGCGGAATGACTCGTCATCGGTATACTGGGTTTGAGAAAAGATCTTTACGGCTTCGCGGAAGTGTTCCTCGGCCTCATCATATTTTTTAAGTTGGTACAGGGCATCACCAAGTTTATACTGAACTCGATAAGCATAAGTGTTGTCGGGAAACGTGGTCAAAATCTTGGAGTATTCTCGAACTGCATCTCCATACTGCTCGACATTATCATAAAGGTAATTGGTTCTTCTCAGCATGGCCAATAAGGTATCGGCGCCCTCTTTCCCATAAAAATCATCTTGTTCTAGAGCACTTTGATAAGCGGCCACCATTTTCGTGAACTGTGCGTTTTGTGGGTCTCCATTCGCTTTCGTCAAAAGTATCCCAAGATTATAGTAGGCATGACCCCGGAGGTAGGCGGCTTCGGTCTCATCCTTACCTTCAAAAGGGTTTTGCTCATTGGGCCGAGCGATTTCGAGCACCTCGTAGAGATCCAGTTCGGCCGATGCATCGTCCCCACCTCCGGAATATTCTTCAGCGCGTGCGAGTAAGGAACGCGCCAACCCCAAATGAAACTTGTGGGGGAGCGGACCTTCCAGAAAGACATCTCGGGGAAGCGCGATTACATTACGTAGGAGTTGAATACTCTCCTGGGTCTCCCCCATTTCGCGAAGGACACGCCCGATCTCAAGGTCCACTTCTTTCGACTCGAGACCAGCGATCTGAGTGCCCGGCCCGAATGCGCGTAGACGTTTGAGATAGTCGTAAGATTTCTTAAGGTTCTCTTGTTTTTGTCCCTTCTCGCGATCTGAAAGCCGTTCCCAAGTCTCCGCGAGTCTAAGATACGCGGGAAGAATACGGACAGTTTCAGCAGACGCATCAAGAGCTGTTTCATAGGCTTGGATTAGATTCCGGAGCAGGGCAGTCTCAGCATCCTTTGGTATCGCTCTTTCATATAGTACATCCGCATACTGATAGAGGGATCGATTCCTCAAAATCTCGTTTGAGGCGTTCCCGATGACTTCCTGAAACTTCTCAGATGCATTGTCCCAATCCTCACGTAGGGCGTGTACCTCCCCAAGGAAGTGGAATCCATGCCAGAGTTTTTGCAAGGATTTTTCTGTCCAGTCCCCAGTCACATCCTCGACATTCTCGGCTAGGAGTTTGAGTCCTTGATTCATGGCCCGGGATGAATTGGTAAAATCTTCTTCTTCGCGCAAAACCTCCGCGATACGAAAGGATGCCTCGGCGTTGAGTGAAGTTTCTGGGTAACGTCGGAGGAGATCATTATAGGTGATAAGCGCTTCTTCCAGATCACCTTCTTGATGAGCACGGAGTCCTTTTTCGTAGAGTCGGCGATCCGCGTCCCCGCCATACTTGATCGAACTCCAGTAAAGAGCTCCCAATAGGAGAAAGACAATGAGAGTCGCTCCACCTTTCAAGAGGAAGCGTTCTTTCGGATTCAGTTCCTCCCAGAATTCTGTCGCGGGTCCAGTTACTTTCTCTAAGAATGTGGGGTCAATCGAATCCCCGAGCTCCATTTCGTCGGGAGTGTCGCCGATAAGGTTGTCAACCATTCCCTGGAGTTCCTCCGAAGTGACGGGAGATTCTTCTTCCTCATCAAGTTCGGTT
>JAJDBZ010000686.1 GCA_029261095.1 Candidatus Omnitrophota bacterium
TCTTCCTCTGGATATGTGGGGGGGCTCCGCGCTAACCGATTCGATCGATGTTCCAAAAGACCGTGACGAGGACACAATGACTGGTGAGATTCCGGTCACTTATGTCCCAGCCAGGAACACGGTTTTTCTCTCGCTCGCCCTCGCCTGGGCTGACGTGCTGAGGGCGAGTGAACTCTGGATCGGGGTCAATGCGCTCGATTATTCGGGGTACCCAGACTGCCGTCCGGAGTTCATTCAAGCCTTCGAGAAAATGGCGAGGCTTGCGACCAAGAGTGGAGTTGAGGGGAACGAACTCAGCGTCATCACCCCGCTCATCCATCACTCCAAAGCGGAGATCATCCTGAGAGGAACTTCGATCGGCGTCGACTTCTCATTGACTCATTCTTGTTACGACCCAACCTCCGAGGGCCTGGCCTGCGGCCACTGCGATTCTTGTCTGCTGCGGAAAAAAGGTTTCGATGAAGCGGGAGTGGAAGATCCGACTCGGTATGTTTGAGGGTCAAGGCAAACCCGCCAATCCCAACCTCACATACTGCTCTTCTGGCGCCTCAGCCTCTTTCATCAATTTAACAAGTTTCTCAATCATCTTCTTTTCGAGCTCGGGGTCCTCGAGCGGGTTCTCCTGGTCGGGGTCGGTTTCCAGGTCGAAGAGGAGGTTGCCGTAATCGTAGGCTTTGATACGGCTCTCGCGGGGGAACTTCATGAGGCGGAGGTCTTTGGTGAAAGAAAAAGGTCCGGCCCATTCGGATTCCTTGAGGGGCGGAACCTCTTGTCGGTCGTTCATCCGGCCCAGCATCAGGGTGTGGTTGGAGAGCGGCTGATTCTCGGGCAAGACCGGCGCCCTCATGTAGACGTACCGTCCATCGGTGACACTAACATGACCGCCGAAAAGGCCAAACAACCCGGCATCCCGGACAGGTTGGTCGGAGGCGATTGTCTCCCTCAGGGGTTTTCCTTGAATCGCGGGATCCACCGGTTGACCGAAGAAATCGAGTAGGGTGGGTGCGAGGTCAACAGTCTGCACCAACGATTCTCGGGTTTCGCCCTTCTTTCCGAAACGCGGGTCCCAGATGAAGAGAGGGATTTGCGCGACTTCATTGTAAAAAGGCATCACGACTTTGGCGAGATACCCCTTCTCGCCCAGGAAGAAGCCATGGTCGGTGTTCACAATGAGCATGGTGTCTTCCCACAGGTTGAGCTCATCCATCAGATCGAGGACACGTCCGAGGCTGCGATCGCACATCGAGACGAGGGCCGCGTATTCGTATCGAAGGTGTTCGATCTGCTCCGGGGTCTCGTCGGTGATCTTTCCATAGAAGGGCCAATCGTAATGGGGGCCTTCGTACTCGTGCTTAAACAGATCCTTGAACTCCTGGTGCGAGAAAAAGGGTTCGTGTGGATCGAAAGTTTCGATGTGGAGGAACCAGTTGTCGAATTCGGCGTTGGTCCGCATGAATTCGAGACCGGCATCAAAAGTTTGAGTCTGATAGTGGCTCTCGACTTCCGGCATGTAAGTCCGGTTCACAAACTCCTGACGCCACCACTGAGAATCCCGGTCATGATTGTCGGGCGGGACTTCAAGGGCGGGGTCGAGGTTCCCTTTCCAGGGGTCCCCTTCCCTTCCTCGAAAGAACTCCCAGGTTTTGTAGCGGCAGTGGTAGTTCGCTCCGCCATCCTGAAAGTAGTGGTAGTGATCGGTGCTGAAGTGGGAATGAATCCCACTCTTGTCGAGGATCTCCGGCATGCAATCGTCGAAAGGCTCGAGCGGTCCCCAATCGCGATGAAGGAAATCGTAACGCCCGGTGTGAAGTTCTCTCCGCGCGGGCATACAGGGCATGCTACCCACATAACAGTTATCGAAGCGAACGCTCCTATCCGAGAGGCGCTGAAAGTTGGGGGTTTTCACCCAGTCGCAGCCATAGGGCGAGAGCATCCGCCGGTTCAGAGAATCGAACATGACCATGATGGCTTTCATCGATAGAAGGGCCTCCTTGTGGAAAGGGGGTAGCATAGGGCGGCGTTGGACTTTTGGGGAATGGGGGCCCTCGGAGAAGCGACAGATTTCCATTAACATATGAGAGCATAGGGTAGAGGAGAAAACAGCAATGCCAATTTATGAGTACGAACCCGATGGGGAGTCTGTTTGCGAGTTTTGCGCTCGGGGATTTGAGATCATTCAAAAGATATCTGATCCGCCAGTCACACAGTGCCCTGAGTGCAGGGAACCCTGCAAGCGGATGTTTTCCGCTTTCGCGGTCAATGAAAGCGAGCGGAGCCTCTTGAGCAACAAGAATGTCGAGGCTCAAGGCTTTACCAAATACGAGAAGAAGGGGGACGGCTTTTACGAGCGAACCGCGGGTAAGGACGGCCCGAAGGAGCTCCACGCCGGCGATTGATGGAACCCTCCTCCCCTCCCTCCCCATCCCCATCCGAAGAGCACAAGGAAAAGGCATCCGAAATCCGATCGGTGAGGCTTTCCCTCGTGACTGTCAGCGACACACGAACCGTGGAGACGGACAAGAACGGTCACTTCCTCAAATCTGAGATTGACCGTCTCGGACACACGCTGACCCATTACCGGATCATTCCCGATGAACCGGCAGATGTGGAGAGAGCGATTAGAGATCTCGTCACAGATGAATGCGATATCCTCCTTTTCAATGGTGGGACTGGGATTGGGCCACGAGACACCACCATTGACATCGTCGAAAAAAAACTGGAAAAAGAAATGCCCGGGTTCGGGGAGTTGTTTCGGATGCTTAGTTACAAACAGATTGGTTCCGCGGCGATGCTCTCACGAGCCCTCGCTGGACTGATTGGAAAAACTGCCGTCTTTTGTCTTCCCGGATCGAGTAAGGCAGTCGAACTCGGTTGGAATGCATTAATCGAACCTGAACTCAAACATCTCGTGTGGGAACGGAAACGTTCAAAACAGTTACCATAGGACAGTCTCCCTCGTTTCATAAAGAGATCATCCTGAGAGGAAAGAACATGATTGAACAATTGGTCTTGCCCGACGTTCAACAATCCGAGGACATTCGAGGCATCGAACTTTGGAAGGTGGGAGTCAAAAATTTCGAGATCCCCATGCAACTGACCCAAAAGAATGGGGAAAAACAGTCGGTCCATGCCATCGCCACGATGAGTGTGGGGCTGTCCAAGAACCGTAAGGGCGTGCACATGTCACGTTTTGTGCTGCAGCTCTCAGAGTGGAGTCGTTCGAGAACATTTGAGCTTGATTTAAGACCCTTCCTTCAAGAGGCTAGAGACCGGCTCGATGCCCAGTCCGCTCATGTCGAGCTCGATTTCCGTTATTTCATCGAAAAGAAAGCACCCGTAACTGGCCTGAGCGCGCCTATGGCTTTTGGATGTAAGTTCGATGCCTCACTGCTCAGGAACGGTAACGAAGAAGACTATCGGTTTATTCTTTCGGTAGCGGTTCCGATTGGAAATCTCTGTCCCTGCAGCAAGGAAATCTCGGATTACGGCGCTCACAACCAGCGTGCTTTTATCCGAGCTCAGGCATTGTTGGACACATCGTCCAACGCTCCCATTGTCTGGATCGAAGACTTGATTGCGGCTCTGGAAGAAGCAGCCTCTTGCCCGGTTTACCCGTTCCTTAAACGGCCCGATGAGAAGCATGTGACAGAGACTCAATATGAGAACCCCAAGTTTGTGGAAGATGTCATCCGAGACGCCACGCTGGTCATGAGGGACTTCGCAGGGATCAAAGGATTTTCACTTGAGGTAGAAGCCTTTGAAAGCATTCATGACCATAATGCTTGGGCCGCTCATCGTGAGAATTTTCATGAAACCTCATGAAGTGGTTTTCTGGAACGACAATAAGTGTTTTTTAAAGTGGACATTTGTAAAAGCCCCTCTTGAGAATTCCCCAGATCCAGGCTATATTAACCGATAAGGGAGAAGGTTTCCCTAAAATTGTAACTGTTCCGACTTCTAATTTTCGAAAGAGGTTGAATCTCAATGAGAATTGCCTTTGTACTGGATAACATCATTTTGGGGCAGGAGCCCTTGGGCGTCACCACAATGGGGTCGCTGCTCAAGGAGAACGGTCACCAAGTTGAATACTTTGATTTCCCTCCGCAGGAATCTCGTTGGAACATTGATGAGATAGTTGGTTATCGCCCCGACATAGTCGGATATTCCATTTCTTCGGGCTTGCATAACCGGTATTTGAGATTCAACAACCTCCTGAAGGAACAACTTCCAAATTTATTCACCATTGTAGGCGGTCCACATCCCTCGTTCTTTCCGAGTTTCTTGGAGAGGGAAGGTGTGGATGCCATCTGTGTGGGTGAGGGCGAGCAGCCCATGTTGGAACTGGCGAACGCGCTGGAAAATGGCGACACCGCTTATGAGGTTGCGGGTCTTCACCTCAAACTCCCAGATGACACAACGCGTGTGAATCCTCCGCGCCCCTATGAACAAGATCTCGATAAGATTCCTTTCCCCGACCATAGCTTCATTCGGAAATTCCCACATCTCCGAGACAGCCCAATCGCTTATGTCATGTGCGGACGAGGATG
>JAJDBZ010000687.1 GCA_029261095.1 Candidatus Omnitrophota bacterium
GAGAATGGCAGGAATTCCCGTAGATTGAATACAGCCGACTAATACGTTCATCCTCCAGCGTTCGGATTACCCCGATCCTTTCCCCCACATTCGGCACCGACATCAACCTAGATGGTACGGTCAACGCCGAGGATCTGCTGATTCTGCTGGAGGATTGGGGGAGGGTCAGCGGGGTGCAGTGAGTTTCGAACTCCCATTCGACTCCCGTTCCGAGGTAGGTGATAACAGGGTGCCCCGAAAGACTCAAATTCGAAACCGAACTCCTGTTGCAAAGGGTTCTCTGTCTCCTCCTCTTGAACATCGATTGAGAACCACTACGCTTTGGCCGTAATCCAGTATCGAATAAAAACAAAGGAAACATGACCATGAAAAGACGCGAGGTTTTGAAAACCGGTTTGTCACTAGCCGCGCTCGGCTACCTTCACCCCCTTCGTTCGCTCGCGGCGGTCTCCGCCAATGACAAGATCCAAGTCGGTTGCATTGGCGTTGGAGGCATGGGCCGCGGCAACATGCGAAATTTCCTTTCCCATGACGATTGCGAGGTCATCGCGGTATGCGATGTCGATCAGGGTAATCTCAACACAGCCAGGGACGAAGTGAAAGAAAAATCTGGAAAGACGCCCGATTTATACGGGGATTTTCGCGAATTGCTGGCACGGTCGGATATCGACGCGGTCATGATTGGCACCGGAGACTACTGGCATTGCCCCATCGCGGCGCTCGCCTGCCAATCGGGCAAACATGTCTATGTCGAAAAACCTCTCGGGCACAATATCCACGAGGCGCGCCTTGCGGTGGATGCCGCTAAAGCGAACGGATGCATCACCCAAATGGGAACCCAAGTCCACCAAACCGAGAACTACCATCGTGCTGTGGACTTTGTCAAAACCGGAAAACTCGGGGCCATCAGCAAAGTACGGTTTTGGATCGCGAACAACAACGCTCCGGGCGGTCTTGGGAATCCTCCGGATTCGGACCCGCCCGAAGGATTGGATTACGACTTCTGGCTCGGCGCCGCTCCACAGCGTCCCTACAACGAGAAACGCTCCCATTTCAATTGGAGGTACTTTTGGGATTACGGTGGAGGATGGCTGGGCGATATGGGATGTCATATTCTCGACCCGGTTTTCTGGGCCCTCGATATCGACATGCCGAACAAGGTGACTGCTCTGGGCGGGCGCTATGTGACCGAGGATCTGGCCGAAGTCCCTGACACCCAGGAGGCGATTTGGGAGTTCCCAGCACTCGAGGGTCAGAAAGAACCTTTCCAGTTAGTTTGGTCTCTCAGCTCTGGAAACAGCAAAGGGATCGAGGGTCAAGGACGCGGGTTCATGTTCTGCGGCACCGAGGGAACTCTCTTGGTCGACTATGGCTTCTATAAGCATTTCAACAAGGGCGGCGAATTAGTCGAAGAGTTCAAACCAGACGACGATAGCCTTGGACAAGCGGGGGTCAATCACAAACGAGAGTTTCTCGATGGTATCCGCACGAATACTCGGACCAGTTGTGATATCGAGTACGGTCACAAACTGACCACTGTTCTCCACACCGGAAACATCGCAACCCGAGTCGGGAAGACCCTTCATTGGGATGGTGAGGAAGAACAGTTTGCCAATGACGATGATGCGAACAAACTTGTAACTCGCGAATATCGAGAAGGTTGGAGTCCCCAAGAACTGGGATTGAAAGTCGGAGATGCCGCGACCCAATCCGATAAGGCTTTCACGGAAGGTCACAGTTACAAAGAGCGGTACCCGATCCGGTTGCGCGGAGAAGGGTAGTCGCCCGTCAACTCCGCGCAGAGTTAAAACCCAGCGCGTCCGACCGTCGCCCGACCCGCTGTCACGACCGCCGACCTTCCGCGCGTCCTGGTGGATGGTGTACCTTTCGCCGAAAGATAATCAGTGTTGATATGTTTCGGACCTCCAGGAGAAGCCCTTATGCACAACATCGCTGAACAGATGGCCGCCTATGGCGAGCAATTGAAATATGAACACCTGAAAAAGGAGACAGTCAAAGAAGTCAAACGCCGTCTCTTGGATTCAATCGCCTGCGCTTTAGGGGCTAACGGCAACACTCCGCCTGAGATAGCCAAGAGGGTGGCGGGCGCAGCCAAATCCGATCCGGGGGCAATTGTCTTTGGGACCGGCCAGGCTTCTACTCCCGATATGGCCGCCTTCGCGAACGGGACCCAGTTCCGTTACCTCGATTACAACGACACCTACCTCTCACTGGAACCCTGCCACCCCAGCGACAATTTCGCGGCGACCTTGGCGATCGCAACTTGGAAGTCTCTCGGGGGAAAAGAATTCATCGCGGCATCGGCGCTGGCATACGAAATTCTGTGCCGGTTGTGCGACGCCAAAAGCATCCGACTGAACAACTGGGATCATGTGACCTATGGGAATTTTTCCGCCGCACTCGGCGCGAGCAAACTGCTTGGTCTCCACGCGGAAGCGATGGTCCACGCCCTAGGGTTGGTCGGCACCCCGAACAATGCGCTGCGTCAAACTCGGGTTGGCGAGCTCTCTATGTGGAAGGGATGTGCCTTCGCCAACGCTTCACGAGCGGGAGTCTTTGCGGCCATGCTTGCCGCCGAGGGGATGACCGGGCCCGCTCCCATCTTCGAGGGTGAGAAGGGCTTCTTCGACCGCGTATCAGGACCTTTTGAACTGGACCTGCCCGACCCCGGAGGAAGTCCCGACATGATTCTGGGGACCTAT
>JAJDBZ010000688.1 GCA_029261095.1 Candidatus Omnitrophota bacterium
GAATTGGTGCTGAAACACAAAGAGGGTAGACCTTTGCCCGTATACTCTATTCATACTGCCGTGTGTCTTGAGGGGCGAGAACCAGCCCTTTATCGATTCGATCTGGACCTCTCCAAACAGAAAGAATCCGATGCCGAACGAGTCAACCTCGAAAGGCAGTTGGCGCAAACTCACAAAATGGAAGCGCTGGGAGAACTTGCGGGTGGCGTCGCTCATGATTTCAATAATCTCCTGACCACCATTTTATTGACTACCGAGATGGTTGAGGCCGAGTACGCCCGTGATGACAAACTTTGCGCGGAAATTGCAATGATCGAAAAGGCAGGACAGAATGCGTCAGCGCTTACACGCCAGCTCTTGTTGTTCAGTCGACAGGGGAATTGTGAAATGAGCCAATTAGATCTCAATCTTGTCATCACGGAAACTCAGAAAATGCTCACCCGTCTGATTCCTGAGAATATTAGCCTCGATTTGAACCTTGACCCAGATCTGAATGGAATAATGGCCGATATATCACAGATCGGACAGGTAATCTTGAATCTTGTTATCAATGCTCGAGATGCCATGCGAGACGGCGGGGATATTCACATTGTGACTACAAATGAGGACCTCCGTAGTCTTCAATCCGCCAAAAAATTTGGAGTTAATCCGGGTTTATATGCTGTCCTCTCCGTAAGTGATACAGGGTGCGGGATGGATAGTAAGACAGCGGAACGAGTGTTCGAGCCATTCTTTACAACCAAGAATGAAGGCCAAGGAACGGGACTTGGGTTGTCCACTGTTTACGGAATTGTGAAGCGCTCCGGTGGGTACATATCGGTGGATAGCCAACCGGGGAAGGGGACCCTCTTTAATATATTCTTCCCAAAATACGAAAATCCTGAAACTCAACAATCAACGGACAATGAGAAAAATCAAACAGAGAATGGGACAGAAACGATTCTCATTGTAGAGGATGATCCAGACATTCGGGTCGTAACACGTGCTATTCTTGAACGGAGCGGTTATGACGTCCTCGATGCAGCGAGCGGCGAAGCAGGTCTAGAGGCCATCCAAGATTCTGGTAAACCTATCGACCTTCTTGTTTCGGATGTAGTCCTTCCGGGAATGAGCGGACCTCAATTGGCTGCTGAAGCAATTCAAAGATTGTCAAACCTCAAGGTACTTTTCATTTCGGGTTACACACAGGATTCCGTCGTAGATCAATCTCCGTGGAACAGCGAAGTTGCTTTTCTCCAAAAACCATTCAATTCCACCACTCTTAGAAACAAAGTCCGGGAGGTGCTAGAAAATTCTACTCCGATTCCGTGGGCTGATATTGAACCGCAACAGGGAATGCCCGTGACGCTCTCAAACTGGGAAAAGCAACCTGAAGGAGTGTGACTGTGACAATACGAGCCGATCCCTTATCTTTTTCGAGGAACCATCCGAATTGGAAAGAGCTGATCCCAATTTCACGATTGAGGGTTCTTATCCTGGTTGGTTTTGGGTTGGCTATAATCGGTGAGGCACTTCCTCGAAACAAACCAGCCGGAGGATCCTCCGGCATCTCACAGTTCCTCTTTCTTCTCGCGGTGCTTATCGCAGGCGGCACGATCTTCAAACTCTTACTGAAGACAAGTGTTTCGAAAAGAGTTCGCGCCGCCACATTGGCCGGCATTAGTTTAATCCTCATTGAACGATTATTAATTGTTTTAAACAGCATCGCCTTAGGTGCCGATGTTCCCATCCCAGATGTATTGAATTCAACACTTAGGATGTTCCTGCGTTTCTCCAATACCGGAGGGCTGGGGTTGTTGATTATTGGCATCCTGTTTTCACTCGTGGAATTGATCGTACAAAATACGGAACTTCTTTCTGAGCAAGAGGAACACTCAATAGCTGCAATCGAACGCGCTCATTTTCAGAGAGAAACACTCGAACTCCATCGATTGGAAAGTCTGGGAGAACTCTCCGGAAACATTGCACATGATTTCAATGATCTATTGACCCGCATTAGTGCGAATGCGGGACTTCTCAAGGAAGATGTCCTGGCTGAATCTTCATCAGGTAAGCGGCTCAAGACCATACTCCGCTCGGTTGATGAGGGATCACTGCTTGCTAAGAAATTGCTAGCGTATTCGGGAAAGGGAAATCTTATCTTACAGCCCGTCCACCTTCCGATGATCGTTAAGTCAAACGAATCTATCTTGAATTCTATGGTCCCAAATCAAATAACCGCACATTTCGATATTCAGAGCGACGTTCTTGCATGCACTGTCGATGAAAATCAGGTGATGCAGATTCTCATTAACCTGATTCACAATGCCGCTGAGTCGTTCGACGGTAACACTGGAGATATTTGGGTACGAACCGGAATCAGGAAACCGATGGTCGACGAAGTTTACGATTTTGCCCCATACGGACCGCGCGCCCCTGTGGAATACGCCTGCCTCGAAGTTATCGACAATGGATGTGGCATTGACCAAGAAATAAGAACTAGAATTTTTGAACCGTTCTTCAGTACAAAGGGAACGGGGAGAGGGTTGGGGTTGCCCGCAGTGCTCGGGATTGTCCGTAGTTATGGTGGATTTCTTAGAATCGAGCCCAATGAACCACAGGGGACAAGAGTGCAAGTGTTGTTTCCCTCACATTTCAGAGGAATTAATATAAACGTTACTTCAACGGATCATTCGGTCTTATCGGATATGGGCGTTCCATCCGAAGAAGCAGTTCTTGTCTGACCAGCAACCATACAATCATCGGATTGGCGAAGCCGGCAACCCAGAAATGATTGGGTTTGTTGGCTTCGATCGACACCATCAAAGGCGAAATCTCGTCGCGATTCAAATGGAGTCCTCCTATAATTAATCCAGTCCTTTTCCTTGACTCCTTCGTAAGCAGATGGCCAAGTTCAAGCCGGATTCTTCGGTGAGACCCAAGGTGGAAGAGGAGAGGCGGGAAGGGCAAAGATTTTTATTTTATTTCCCTTCTAGCGCAATGTGTCCGTTCTGGGTACATTTTCTCTCTGTTGAGTTGAGTCAATGATTTAGACTTGAAGGGTGGGGGCGGAACAATCCTAAAGCCGCACCATCCCTTTCGTTTGCATTCATACGGATAGAGGAAATCGTGATGGCCTCAATGAGAGTGTTGACACAAAGGAGTTTCGGAGAAACTTCTCGCCGTGATACATGGTGGGTCCAGCCGATGGTGGTCTTTCTCGGTCTCTCCGCGTTTATCGGTTACACCACCTGGGCAGCGTTTCAGGGGGTCAACTATTTTCACGACGAAGGGGGCGCCCATTATCTTTCTCCCTTTTATTCACCCTTACTTTTTGGGCAAGGAAACGAACCTCGCTGGTTCGCCTCGGATCGCCCTTCTTTCTGGCCGGAGTGGCTGATCTTTTCCCCCGCGTTCCTAATCCTCATTGGCCCCGCCGGGATGCGATTCACCTGTTACTACTACCGTGGGGCCTACTACAAGGCTTTTTGGGCCGATCCACCCTCCTGCGCCGTGGGAGAACCTCGCAAGAGTTATTGGGGCGAGAACCGACTGCCCCTGATCTTTCAGAACGCCCACCGATATTTCTTCTATCCCGCTGCCATCTTCGTTCTCATTCTCACTTACGACGCCTACTGCGCGATGTGGTTTCATTCCCCCGATGGGGATGCCCAGTTCGGGATGGGAGTGGGGTCCATCGTCTTAGCCCTCAATGCCCTTTTCCTAGGCGGTTACACCTTCGGGTGTCACTGTTCCCGTCACCTCATCGGAGGGTATCTGGATTGTCTCTCCAAAGCCCCTGTCCGAAAGAAATGTTATGACTGCGTCAGCTCGCTCAATAATAGGCACATGCAATGGGCATGGGTCAGCCTGGTTTGGGTCGCATTTACGGACGTTTATGTTCGCCTCTGCTCAATGGGAGTCTGGACCGATTGGAGAATCTTTTAATGGCCGATTATCGAACTCACGAATACGATGTCCTTGTTATTGGTGCCGGTGGCGCCGGTCTCAGGGCGGCCATCGAAGCCTCCGCCCAGGGTGTCTCTGTCGGAATTGTCTGCAAATCACTCCTTGGCAAAGCGCATACCGTTATGGCTGAAGGCGGGATTGCGGCCGCTATGGCGAATGTCGACGAACGAGATGGATGGCGCGTTCATTTCTCCGACACGATGCGTGGCGGACAGTATCTCAATAATTCTCACATGGCGCAGATCCACGCCAAGGAAGCGCCAGAACGAGTTCGAGAATTGGAAGGCTGGGGCGCACTTTTCGACAGGACACAGGAAGGCCGTATTCTCCAACGCAACTTCGGCGGACACCGCTATCCGCGCCTCGCTCATGTAGGAGACCGCACTGGGTTAGAGATGATCAGAACCCTACAGGACCATGGCATCCACCAGGGAGTCCAGGTGCATATGGAATGCACTGTGGTCCGTCTACTCAAAGAGGGTGACCGTGTCATTGGCGCCTTTGGATACGAACGCGAGAAAGGTCGATTTCTCCTTTTCAAAGCGAAAGCGGTCGTGCTCGCAACCGGCGGCATCGGACGAGCCTACAAGATCACTAGCAATAGTTGGGAATATACCGGGGATGGACACACCCTCGCTTACGATGCCGGGGCGGAACTCATCGATATGGAGTTCGTCCAGTTTCATCCGACCGGAATGGTCTGGCCTCCCAGCGTACGTGGCATCTTAGTAACTGAAGGAGTCCGCGGTGAGGGTGGGATTTTATACAACAGCGAGAACAAACGTTTCATGTTCGATGACATTCCCGACCTCTATAAGGACCAGACCGCTGACAACGAGGATGAGGGTTGGCGTTACACCCAAGGGGATCGGGATGCTCGACGTCCCCCGGAACTCCTGACTCGGGATCACGTCGCCCGATGTATAGTCCGGGAGATCAAGGAGGGCCGCGGCTCCGAACATGGCGGAGTTTATCTCGATATCGCCTGGATCAAAGAGAGGCTCCCCAACGCCGAAGAACACATCAAGAAGAAACTCCCCAGTATGTATCATCAATTCAAAGAGCTGGCAGGCATCGAAATCACCAAAGAACCGATGGAAGTCGGTCCCACTACACATTATGTGATGGGAGGAATCCGAGTCGACGCCGAAACGCAGATGTCGAATGTCCCCGGGCTCTTTGCCGCGGGTGAGTGTGGTGCCGGACTTCATGGCGCGAATCGATTGGGCGGTAACTCTCTTTCGGATCTTTTGGTTTTCGGTAAACGAGCCGGAGAGCATGCGGCCCGGTTCGCTAAAGATGCGAAGGCATCCGCAGTTAATGAGGCCGAGGTTGAAAACATTGCCATAGAGTGCTTGGCCCCTCTGGAGAATTCTGAAGAACCCAACGGAGAGGGTCCCTTCCAGATCCAATACGAGCTTCAGGATCTCATGCAAGACTTAGTGGGGATTGTTCGAACTAAGAAGGAAATAGAAGAAGCCCTTGAACGAATCCAGGAATTGAAGAAAAGATCCAAAACTGTGAGTGTTCCAGGGAACCGCGAATACAATGGTGGGTGGCACACTGCCCTCGATCTCCACAACCTTCTCACTGTATCCGAGGCGATCGCCCGGGCAGCCTTGGCGAGGGAAGAGAGCCGTGGCGCGCATTTCCGTGAGGATTTCCCCGCTAAGAGCGACGACGAAGCCAAAACCAATGTGGTCCTCAACAAGGAATCCGACGGAGACATGGCTCTGGTGCGTCAACCGGTAGTGGAACTGACCTCCGAAATGAGCGAGATCATCAAGGAGATGAAATAATGCCGACAGTCACATTTAGGGTTTGGCGCGGGGATAGCGAGGGTGGCGACTATCAGGATTATCCCACCGAGGTGTCCGAAGGGATGGTCGTTCTCGATGCCATCCACGATATCCAGGCCCAACAGGCCAATGACCTCGCGGTCCGTTGGAATTGCAAGGCGGGGAAATGCGGGTCGTGTTCCGCCGAGATCAACGGTCAGCCAAAACTTATGTGTATGACGAGGATTTCAGATCTCCCAATCGACGAGCCGATTACAGTCGAGCCGATGAGGGCTTTCCCATCATTGCGTGATCTAGTGACCGATGTCTCTTGGAATTATGAGGTCAAAAAGAAGATCAAGAAATTCAAACCCCGGGACCCAGATTTCGAGGATGGCACTTGGAACATTCAACAAGAGGATGTCGACCGGGTCCAGGAGTTCCGCAAGTGTATCGAATGTTACCTCTGTCAGGATGTCTGCCATGTCCTTCGCGAACACCAAAAGCATGATGAGTTCATTGGGCCAAGATTCCTGGTTTATGCCGCTTCGCTCGAAATGCACCCACTTGATGTCGAGGACCGATTAGAGGATTTGAAAAAGGCGAATGGTATCGGATACTGCAACATCACCAAGTGTTGTACCAAAGTGTGTCCTGAACATATCACCATTACCGATAACGCAATCATTCCGCTCAAGGAGAGAGTGGTCGACCGTTACTACGATCCAATTAAAAAACTCCTCCGTGTTATCACCGGAGGATAATCCTTGGAGGTGTCTATGCACCCGATCAAGCCTATTCACCAAAACACTGTGTCCGCGGCTCTCGAACGGGCAAAGCGGTACCGTCTCCTAAACGAACCAATCGAAGCGGAAAGCATCTGCCTCGACATCCTCGAAGTGGAACCCGAGAACCAGGAAGCGATCGCCACCCTTATCCTTGCATTGACCGATCAGTTTGAAGATCGATTGGGAGAGGCCTTTCGAGAGGCGGTTGAGAGGTTGCAGCATCTCAATGACGAGTATTCGAGAACCTATTACGAGGGTATTGTTTTCGAACGGCGCGCCAAAACTCATTTCAAAAGAGGCGGCCATGGGGCTCGTCATGTTGCTTATGATTGGATCACTCGAGCGATGCATCTCTATGAGAAAGCCGAGAAGATACGCCACGAGGATAACGATGACTCGATTCTTCGCTGGAATTCATGCGCGCGCATCCTCAACCGTCACCCGGAAATCTGTCCCGCCGAGCATGAAGAAACCGAAACAATGTTGGAATAGGCGGTTGCGGACACACCCAGACCAATTGCTCCCGGGCGCATCAGGGCCAATCAAACTCTCCTGGAAGTGTGACCCTTACTCCGCGACTTCTTCCTTTGCCACCTCAGGTGCGGATCCCGCTCCAAGTTTTCCGGGTAACCAGATCAGGATGGTCGACCAGAGGATCATCCATATCGATCCCGCGAAACTTGTCATGCCCGCGGTCATCAATCCTACAGTCACTTTCCCCATCGCGGATTCGGAGATTCCAGGTCCCCGCCCTTCGCCGAACCGTCCATGATCCCATCCCGCAAATTGAGCGGTCGTGTAGGCGATGAGATTCGGCAACCCCCAAACGAGGACACCGGTCAGGATCATCCCCAGCGCCAATCTCTTCCACGGAACACCTTTGTATTTGCCCATGATCGAAAAAAATAAGAGCACAATAGGCATACCGTAATAGACCCCGAAATACATGGAAGCGCCGGGTGCCGCCGCATCCAAACCGAGTCGAACAAGAGCGATAACCCAACCAATTAAAATCAGAGTTTTGAATTGCGACCATAGGGAAGACATGAGCGGACTCTCCTGGTGAGTGAAATAGACATCTAGAAGGAGGCTAACACATTTCTCCAACCTCAGATAACAGGCGGGGCAATAAGAATTGGTCGGATTGGTGCACTTTCCTAACCATTCCTAGGCCATTCGGAAGGGTTGACTCAAAGCAAGCGTCCGCTCGGCCTCGGCGTACCAACCCTGTGGTCGGAATTGTGAAGTGTGGAGATAGCACTGCACACGAACCTGATCGCTACCTTCCGTGAAAGTGAACAACCGGCTCATCGGCGTCGAATGACGGTGACCATGGCAACGGGTTAGCGCGGAAACATTGACAAAATGTGTTCCCCATTTTTTCTCGATGTGACCTCTCCCCCCTTTGCGATCGTCTGGTTTGGTGTGCGTGTGTCCGCCAAGCCAAAAATCGATGGCGCCTTGGTGTTCGTTCAAGTACCCCTCGAAAGCCTGGGCATCCGGTTTGTCATCGAGCCAATACAAATAAGAGGCACCTTTCGGTCCGCCCAATGGATAGTAACCGTGATAGTCCGATTCCCATTCACCC
>JAJDBZ010000689.1 GCA_029261095.1 Candidatus Omnitrophota bacterium
ACCATCGCGACCTCGTTTGGCCTTTTCGGCAAGCATCTCGCTAACATCTTCACCAGCGAGTTCAGCCTCGGCGATTCGCTTGCTGAGATTGACTCGGCCCATGTCGTCGATTTCGAGGACTTTCACCGGAATCGCATCGCCAATCCCGACCTCATCCTCGACCTTTTCGACTCGGTAAGTCGCGAGTTCGGAGATATGAACCAGACCTTCTTTGCCAGGAAGAACTTCCACGAACGCGCCGAAATCCATCAGGCGCATCACTTTTCCGGTGTAAATTTTTCCGATCTCGACGTCGCTGATGATCAGATCAATCATCTCTCGCGCCTTATTGAGCGCCTCGCCATCGGGACTGGCGATCAACACCGTTCCATCATCCTCGACATCAATCTTGGCTCCCGATTCGGCAATAATGTTCCGAATAATCTTTCCACCCGGTCCGATGATATCGCGAATCTTGTCGACATCGATCTGCATCATCTCGATTCTCGGGGCATGGGGTTTCAGTTCGGTTCGCGGTTCAGACAGCGCTTCGGCCATCTTGCCGAGAATGTGAATCCGTCCTTGCTTGGCCTGCTCCAAAGCACGTCCCATCAGATCACGGGTGATACCCGTGATCTTGATATCCATCTGCAGCGCGGTAATACCTGTTGCAGTTCCAGTCACCTTGAAGTCCATATCGCCGAGATGGTCCTCCAGTCCGAGGATATCGGAAAGGATCGCATCTTTATCGCCTTCTTTAATGAGGCCCATTGCGATTCCGGCCACGGGTTCGGTAATCGGGACACCGGCGTCCATCATAGAGAGACATCCCGAACAGACACTTGCCATCGAGGAGGACCCATTCGATTCCAGAACCTCAGAGACAATGCGAATCGTGTAAGGAAAATCCTCGCGTTTGGGGAGAATCGGCAGAAGCGCTCTTTCGGCTAGTGCGCCGTGGCCGATCTCACGCCTTCCCGGTCCTCGGATCGGTTTGGTTTCACCTGTACAGAAGGGGGGGAAGTTGTAATGGAGGTAATAGTGTCGACGTGATGTGGGTTGAAGGTTATCGATAATGATTTCGTCCGTGGAGGTTCCCAGGGTGACAGTCCCGAGCGATTGTGTCTCTCCCCTTGTGAACACAGCAGACCCATGCGCCCTTGGAACGAAACTGATTTCGGAACTAATTGCACGAATGTCTTGGGGGCCCCTGCCATCAGCGCGAAGACCCTCCTCGATCACCATCCGGCGCATTTCGGCGCCTTCGAGATCGTGAAAGATCGATCCGATTTCTTTCTTCACATCCTCGTAAGTCGGATCGTCTTCAGCGGGAAGCAGATCGGCAGCGGCTCCGTCGCGAAGGGCCTTGAGACCCTCAGAACGCGCTGCCTTCTCTTTGACCAGAATGGCATCTTTGAGTTTGTCCTGAACTCGACCTTTAATGGTCTCGATGAGTTCGGTGTTGGGTTCCTCAGGGGTGACTTCCAGTTTTTCTTTCTGGGCTTGCGAGCGAAGTTCGTCGATGAGATCGGTTACTTCTCCGATCACTTCATGGCCCTTCTCCAGGGCTGAAATCATCTGCTCTTCTGAAAGTTTGTCTGCTCCACTTTCGACCATCATAATGGCATCTTTGGTGCCAGCCATGGTCAGATTGAGATCCGACAGGGCAAGTTCGGAGTAGGTGGGATTGATGACTAACCCACCCTCGATCAATCCCATACGAACCGCACCCATGGAGGCATCGAAAGGGATATCCGAAATCGCCAAAGCGGCGAATGCCCCGATCATACTGGGGATATCGGGGTCGTTGTGTTCATCGGCGGAGATCACAGTAATCATGACCTGGGTTTCACGCTTGAACTCTTTGGGGAACATCGGGCGGATGGGACGGTCGATCAGCCGGCAAGTTACGGTTTCTTTATCCGTGGGGCGAGCCTCTCTTTTGAAGAATCCGCCTGGAATCTTACCTGAAGCATAATACTTCTCACGGTAATCAACTGTCAGAGGGAAAAAATCCAACCCCTTTTTTTCTTTGGTGTCCATGACCGCTGTTGCGAGAATCATGGTGTCACCGTATTGAACGGTGACCGAGCCATTTGCTTGTTTGGCGAGAAGACCGGTTTGAATAATCAGTTTGCGCCCGGCAATCTCGCGCTCGATAGTTATTTTCATTTAGATAGACCTCTTCCATATAGAAGAATTTTTCAAAGGGAAGCGATCACGGATGGAGAACCTGACGGAACGTACCGGCGAATAGCTTTAATGACTTGGTTCGCCAAGTGGAAAGGTTTCGGTAGGACATTCACCATTCATTCTCCGAACCGGTGATTGAAACGGGTTCGGGGGATGGAAGGTACTTGCCCTACTTCTTTCCTTCCTTAGCTTCCCTTACTTTTTGGCCGGATCCGCCATGCGGGTCCGGAGTGTATGTTTGTTACTAGTTCCTTTTTCGGCAGGATCGCATCAAAGACTGAGATTTAGTGACGCAATCCTAGCCGTTCCACCAGCTTACGATACCTGTCAATATGGGTATTCTTCAAGTAATCGAGAAGACGGCGTCTCTGTCCGACCATCATCAACAGGCCACGACGAGAGTGGTGGTCTTTCTTGTGGGATTTAAAGTGATCGGTCAGATTCTTAATCCGCTCGGTCAGAACCGCCACTTGAACCTCAGGCGACCCACTATCTTTCTCATGTGTCTGGTATTCCTTGATTAATTCGTTCTTGCGAAGTATTGAAATGCTCAACCTTGTTACCTCTTTCTGAAAAATATACTCTCTTTCCGGGAAAATCCCTCAAGTCGACCGGGAATAATCTCATAAAAAGCAGGTTCGTCAAGTCCGTCCACTTCCCCACACTAGGAAATTGAAATCTCTTGACGCAAGTCCCTCCCGTCTAATAGGAGGCACTCGCTCGCACCGACTCTCGCTACCTCACCCCCCCGCTCACCTTCCCCCAGTCCTCCAGCAGGATCAGCAGGTCCTCCGCATCGATCTTGTTATCAAGGTTGATATCCGAGCGTGGGTTCTGGATGGGCGGCGGAATGGGGAGGATGAAGTTTTGGTGTATGAGTTCGATATCCACGTAATCGTTCATCACTCCTCCTCGCCAGTTTGGCGGCGCGGTTTCCCGGGAAATGAGTTCCCGGGCTACGGGGTGGGGTTCAGGGTTGGGGCTCACTTAGTAATTCCAGGCACAAGTCTAATTCGTCGGTCAGGATGTAGTCGACCCCGGCGTTCTGAAGTGTCCGGATATCCTCTTCATTGTTCCCATGGAAGAAATTGACCCGGACGCCGGCCTCATGGAGTTTGGCGACTGTCTCATTGAGGTTCTCTTTCGACCCTAGGAGCTGGATGAACTCGCAGCCAAGTTCGATGGTCTGGTCCGAGTAAGTAGTGTGAGGGCCGGCCTGACGGCTCATGTTGCAGATCATGATTTCGGGGCATACCTCCTTGCCCGCTTTGGCCTGTTCAGTAGTGGCCGCGAGGAAACAATGATCAAGGCGGTCCATCTCCTTGACCACCTTCGCAGCAGCAGCACCCACGGCGGCCCCTCCTTTGAGGTGGCAGTTGCAGAGTACGGTCCTCGGTATCACCTCCAGAATTTCCTCGAATGTCGGTATCCTTGTTCCTTTGAATTCCTCTCCGAACCAAGCGCCCGCATCCAGTTCTTTGATCTCGGAAAGGGTCAAGTCGCCCACCTTCCCTTCCCGACCGGTGGTTCTCTTCAGGGTGGCGTCGTGCATCAGGACCAGATTTCCATCTTTGGTGAGTTGAAGATCGAACTCGATTTGGTGAGCCCCTTTCTCCAGCGCGGACCGGATTGCTGGAATGGTATTCTCCGGTGCGGCACGAACATCTCCACGATGAGCGCAAACCATCGTCCGATGATCGGGACTTTCCAATCCGGACGCTCCCCACAAGACGCTTAACGAGATTAAGGAAATGATGAGTGGAAATAGACTTAACTTTAATGTTTTCAGGTACATGGAGACCTTTCCTCGGATGTTTAGCGTAACAGTTAGTGGTGGATGAACGTTCACCCTTTTAAATTTACCCACACTTATTGACAGAAGGCAATGACCCTCATTATCCTTCGCGGCTAATTCGGGGGAGATTTGAAAAGTTTGGCCGGTGAAGTCGGGCCTCTGTGTGTGACCCTCGAGGATGGGAGAATACGAATATGGCACTTACGAAGAAACAGCGAACTGAGCTAAAAAACCAACTGATGGAAGAAAAGGCCAGCCTGATGGGGATCAATTGGAACCGTGACAACGATTCAGGTTTTGGGGGTGACTTAGTCGACCAATCAACAGGCCTTACAGAACAGGAATTGCGCCTGGAGCTCGCAGAACATGACCGCGAGAGACTACTCGAGATCGAAGATGCCTTGAAACGTCACGAGGATGGTTCCTATGGGATCTGCCTCGAATCGGGAGAAGAGATCCCATACGTTCGACTCAAGGCGGTTCCTACCGCTAAGTATACCATCCAATGCCAGGAAATGCTCGAACGCCGTCGCTTCATCAGAGACTAAGAGTCGAGTCAGGAACCCATGAATCTTATCTTGATCGGATACAGAGGAACCGGAAAGTCCGCAGTCTCACAGTTGCTCTCGGAATCACTTGGCTTGAAGGCGATCGGAATGGACGCGGAGCTGGTTTCCCGCTTCGGTAAATCGATTCCCGAGTTTGTTGAAGAGAAGGGTTGGGATGCGTTCCGTGATGAAGAATCGAAACTGGCCCGCGAACTCGGACTGCTGAATAACCTGTTAGTCGATTGCGGGGGCGGCATCATCGTCCGCAATGAGAACATCGAGGCGCTACAAGAGAACGGGAGAGTCGCTTGGTTAAGAGCCTCGGTGGAGACCATTGTCAAAAGAATTCAGGGAGACGATCAACGCCCTTCATTGACTGGAACAAAGTCATTCCTCGATGAAATCAAAGAAGTTTTGGAGGTCCGTACCCCTCTCTATGAAAAAGCGGCGGATTTGAGTTTCGATACAGATGGTTTATCTGTCGATCAAGTCGCTCAAAAGATCCAATCGTGGTGGCACAAAGCCTAACCGTTTCTTCGCTGTACATCCAAGCCCATCCCTAGGCATACCAAATTGACCGATAATTCAGGAAGTGCTTGAATCCGACCTTCTCATAAGCGGTTCGGGCGGGTTGGTTCCTGACCTGAACTCGAAGAACTATGGACTCGCTGAACTCCAAAACTTGGCGACACATTTCGGCGATACAATGAGTCGCGATTCCCTGGTTTCTGAAAGGAGGGGGAACCCAAACACCTTGAATCTGCGAAGTTTCAGGCATTCGGGCACTGAGATAGGCCTGGAATTTGATCTCCCCCTTTTCTTCTAGAATATAATATCGATTTCGCTCGATCAGTTCCGCTTTACTTTGAACAAGACGGTCGAAATCGGAGCCTTGTGTATCCACTTCAATCTCCTCCGCCATCGCATGCGCGGATCCCTTCGCGATCACTTCTGCTTCTTCGGGATAAGCCATCCGTAACTTCATCCCAGGTAACCCGGCAAGCCTCTGTCGCTCTAGGACCATCCCAACTTCTGGAAATTCAACCCGAGTTTTAGCCCACTTGGAAGAGCACTCGATCAATCCGTTGTGGAGTCCGATGGCTGTATCTTCTTGAGAGATAATTCTCGTGGTTCGAATCTCAGAATGGTGGAGAATCTGTGAAAATACCCGAATGGCTTCGGGCATCGAATGGCTTACAACCACTAACCCGGTAACATCCTGGTACAGGACTTGGGGAATGGGTTCGTCGATTAAATAGAATTTCCCCCACTTCATCTGATGAATCCCTCTGAGGGAATAATCTTGAAGGAGACCGAGGAGGTAGGTATTCTCGCGGATGTTCGATTTCAAGTTGCGAATCAGACTTTCTTCTTGCCGCCAGGGAATCGGATGATAATCGTGAGGTTTCTTTTTACGATGAAACATCTTGTATGGTTTGCGATTCAACCCAGTCGACGAGTTCACGCGCAATTCCTTCCTTACCTTGAAAAGGGCCTCTCCAGGTTTCTTCTCTCCCTTCTAGAAAGAAAGCCGAATGGTGATCCGGGTTTTTGAAGGGTGCCTGATTCGCGACAACAAGGTTGCAACCGAATCTTTGCTTCAATCGGACCGCGGACTCTCGGAGTTCGGCAATCGATTCGGTGGTTTCCAACTTGAATCCGACCAGAAGAGATTTGGGGAACCATTCCTTGAATCGGGCGATTATTTTGGGGGTTGGTTTCAGTTGGATAGTAAGGTTGGCCTCAGCGGAAGAGAATTTGCTAGGCGAATACGATTCCGGAACAAAGTCGAGAACCGCCATGGCATGGACCCAACCCCAGAAATTCTTCTCGGTTTCGCCGGATAACGATTCCAGGCAATTCTCAAGGTCTTCCACAGATTCGACTGGATGAATGTGGATTCCCGCTGCAGTGGGCGATGCGACACCTGGCCCCAAGAGGAGGTCGACCTCAGCGCCTCTTTGGACGATCTCTTCCGCAATGCGAATCCCAAGGGCGCCAGTCGAGGCATTCGCAATGTACCGCACCGGGTCGATCCAAGCCCGTGTCGGACCGGCGGTGATGCCAACCCTCAATCCAGAGAGTCGCCCGGATGGATTCGCTTTCATTTCTCGACGATGCAATTCCTAAAGATCGAATAACCCAGGATCGAGAGAGGGATTGACCTGAATGTTCCACCAGACCACTTCGTTAACCAGTGTTTCGCCCTCAAACTGTTGTCGTCTAATGATGAGATGGTTTTCCTGGTTGACCCAGATCAAATCCTTCGTGATTGGGGATGAGGCATCCTGCCAATGGGCGGCAAGAACATGGCACTGTTGATTGTTGTATTCTTCATCCGACAACCGTTCCATCGGCCAGTTGTTCTTCGCGGCAATCAACCATTCTGCGACAACGGACCCCCAATCGGCTTTATAAAACTTCCGGCCTCTGAGGTTGGTCACACGAGGATCGGTTTCATCGAGGCTGACAGCCACGACCCCTAGGATCCCGCCTTTCTTTGCCCTGATCTTCTCTTCCGCGTTGCGAACGATGACCGACCCTTTCTTCGGTCCATCCAAGACTTCCATTCGAACTTTGTAAGGCCTCTGGAAGGCAAAATCGAGTTTCTTCTTATCCACCTCTTGCCCCAAACGATTGAGGGATTGCATCTGGCACCGATAATCCCTGATGGTTTTCCATTTGTTCTTAACATTCTCAAGTATCGGAAGGGCTCCCTGGTCTTGGGAAGAAGCAGGAATCGCCAAAATGAGCAACAGGATCAAGGGCAAACAACGGGTAAACATAGAATGGAATCCGCCTTTCGATGGTTTGGGTCTATTCTATGAATCGGATGTTCAGTGAGTCAAGGACGGCATTGGCTGGATAGGAACATAAGATTGAGAGTGAAACGATTCTCATTTCGACTCACAGTTGGTATAGTCAGGACAAGAGTGCTGAACAATTGGAACATTTCCCTTTGGCCCTGATCAATTCAATCAGAACCATTTCCAACTGTTGTTATCCACTTAGTGACTAAAATTTTGGAGTTTCAGTAATGTCCCGTTCTAAAGTCGAAGAAATCAAAGAAGGAAGCAATTACCTTCGTGGAACCATACAAGCCGAATTTGCCTCTGACTCAGATCGTTTCGACAAGGATACCTGTCAGCTGCTTAAGTTTCATGGCACTTACCAAGAGGACGACCGAGACCTCCGGAAACAACGGAAAGCGGAAAAACTGGACCGGTACTATATCTTCATGGTTAGGACAGCGATCCCTGGTGGAGTTCTAACATCAGAACAGTACCTGGCACACGATCAGCTAGCAAGCGAGGTCGGAAACGAAACGATTCGAATTACGAGTCGGCAAGGTCTTCAGCTTCATAGTGTTCGCAAGGAAAACCTTCGAGATTGCATTCGAAAGATCAATGAATCGGGGCGTTCGACATTCGGCGCGTGCGGAGATGTCGTCCGCAACATTATGTCGACACCGCTGCCTTACTCGACTCCGGAGTACAAAGATGTGCAGCTCCTCGCGCAGGAATTGAGACAGTCCTTCACCGCTAAATCTAGTGCCTATCATGAGATCTGGGTGGATGGAGAGAAAGTCACCACGCCAAAAGAGGATGAAGTAGAACCCGTATACGGGAAAGTCTATCTTCCGAGAAAATTCAAAATTGGAATTATTGTTCCGCCGAGAAACGATGTCGATCTACTAACCCATGACTTAGGATTTGTCCCTCATTTTCCCAACGGAGAAGTCGAGGGATATACGCTTTATGTCGGAGGTGGAATGGGCATGGGGCATAGCAGGGACGACACGTACCCGACCCTTTCCAAACCACTTTTTTATGTTCCCCGAGATAAGACCGTCGATGCTGCGGTCGCAGTGGTCACCACTCAAAGGGATTTTGGAAACAGGGAGAACCGTAACCGCGCACGCCTGCGTTATTTAATCGAGGAGAAAGGACTCGACTGGTTCGGCAAGGAGGTCGGTTCAAGGTTGGATTTTAAACCCGAAGAACCAAAAAGGATTGAATTAGGCACTGTGTCCGATCCATACGGGTGGTTTGAACAAGGGGATGGAAAGTTGTTCTGCTCTATCTGGGTACAGGATGGACGGATCAAAGATGAAGGGCCTAACCGTTATCGGTCGGGATTCCGCGAAATCGTGGAGACATTTGGTTGCCCCGTACGGCTCACACCAAATTGCAGCATTATCTTTCATGACCTGGACCCCAAGTCGAAAGAACAAATCGATTCCATCTTGAAGAAGCATGGCATTCCACACACAGATAATTTTACTGAAGCGCGCAAACTCGCAATGGCATGTGTCTCTCTCCCAACCTGTGGTCTGGCACTCGCGGAAAGCGAACGCGCCTTGCCAGGGGTGATGGAGCAAATCGATGCGATTCTCAGGAAAGAAGGCCTAGAAAAAGAACCCATCCTCATTCGAATGACGGGTTGTCCAAATGGTTGTGCTCGACCCTACAACGCTGATATCGCCTTCGTGGGAAGGGGACCAGAGCGGTATGCGCTATTTGTTGGAGGCTCCTTTCGAGGTGAGCGGTTGGCAGCGCTATGGAAACACACAGTGGGAACCGATGAAATCCCCGCGATTGTGGAAGAATTATTGAAAGATTTCAAAACCAATCGTGAAGTGGGCGAACCTTTTTCTGACTATTGGGTTCGAACGCATGGGGGGTATGAGATCCCGAGACCGGAACAGTTCCATGAGGTATGCGAACCACTGTCAGCGGGTTAAGAGATGGGGTAGCTATTGACGTGACAACCCACGAGGACGGTTGAGTCGTCTCCATTTTGGAATATCGATGAGTACTGCTACCGAGGCCTCGTTTGGGGCGAAAGTTTCCACCATCGAATTGGTCTTTCCAATCTGAATTCCTCCATAAACATGCCAAACTATTGAGGGCCATTGTGGGGAACCGGGGTGGATCTCTTTCATCTCCCCATCATCTCCGGTCAAGGTAAACGGGTAGGGGTCGGATTTCAGGTTGTCCGGTTTTCCGAATTTTCTCTGAATTTGATCGATCCATACGGGTTGAACCCGAAACACAATCTCTTCTGCTTGCGTTAAGCTCAGCAAATCATACATGACGCGTAGTGCCTCCGACGATTCTCCGCCAAATAATTCAATACCCTGTGCGGGCTGGATGAGAATAGGCTTGTTGCGTGTTCGGCAAATGACCCCTTGTGCGAGGGACTTCCTGTCAGAAAGCAACGCTCCGAGGATTTGATTCTGAACATGTCCTCCACCCTTAGAAGCCTTTTTGAGATCCGCCAGCTTTTCGAGAAACTCAGGATCCGCCTCGGCTCCACGGTCTGCCGGTCCACCCTCCGATGCTTCCACATCGGACTTCTGAGGAATCCATCTGTATCTCGGAATTCCATCTTCACCGTTAAACACGATCCCGACACGTTTCGCTTTGTCATAACCAAGCAATCCGATAAAATCGCCCACCACAGCCTGATGGACAGATGGCGATTCAAAAGTGTCGTATTGGTTTCTCATTTTCCGATCCCAGTTCTCCACTCGCTCATAGTCCGGGTTGCTCAATAACCATTCGCCATTGTGATAAAGGAGATGGACCAGGCTCCAGGGGGAGTACCGTTCGAATATGGGGTCGATGTTGAGGTTCTCTTTTTGGATGTCAACGACCTTGTATAAGACCTTGTCGCTCGCCTCTTCGACAATAGCGGAGTCCCCTGAGTCCATCTCTCCTTGAATCCGTGGGTCCAGACTCTCACCGACAGCCTCCCCCACGACATCGAATTCCTTCGCTGCTTCGGTGGGACCCTTGTCCTCTTTTTCAACCCAATAGACATTCGTTGGAATAAGGATAGGCACCCTCTTTAGACGGTACCATTCGGGGCCGGTAGGAACGCCCCGAAGGACTCCATCCCAACTTCCTGTCACTTTCCCTGCCCTGGTTTTCAGATTCTCTCTCAGGTTGTCAGCGGCCCAATGGTCATCGTCATCCGGGAGGACAATCGCAAACCACTGTTTCTTTCTCCCTTGCAGTGCGAGGTACTTTTTCTGAGGACGACCAAATTCAAGACAGGGTTCCCATACGACCTCTGAGAGATCGGAAAAAGTCCAAACGAAGGATTGTCCCGCCAACCCTTTGTCCTCACGATCCCGTATCAGTTGGTGGACGGATTCCAGGTCCAAGGGTGAAATCACTTGCGGTTTGGGAACCGATGGAACCAGGGTTGGTGGGGGTGGCGTCGTGGGAGATGGTATCCGGACGTTCGACTGGTTAGATAAAGGAATATGAGTGGGAACTGTTGAAATAGAATCGGTCTTGCTGGAACGTTTTTGAGAAATATACGCCCCAGGATTTAGGTAAAAATCAATTCCGAAAATCAGCACGGTGAAGAAGATGACCGCAAAGAGTATCCATTTCAGGAATTTCAAACGATTGTACCTTCCGGTTTTGTATTCTGTTTATAAGGTAGGAGACTCAAACCGGTTACGTCAATTCTTTTATTTAGGGTGAATGTTGAGATTCGAGGTCTCCCTCGGTCAACTCCTGACAATAGAAGAAAAATAGAACAACCAAATCAACCCGATGTAGAGGACGATAAGCCCCCAACCAAGGGGTATGACCCAGGATTTTGGCCTGACGATCCCGTCATCTTCTTCAAGAATCTCCTCAATCTCAGGTTCAACCTGTGAAGGAGAAGGTGGCGGTGATTCAGCCGCTTTAGCGAGCGCTTCTTGTTGCATTTCTTCTGTGACCCGAACCGATTGACGCTGCCAGTCTTCCTCGGGTTCAGTTGAAACGGGTGGGTGGGGTTCTTTCTTTGGAACCGGAGGGGGTAGTTTCTGTTTAGCTTGCTGGATCCAATTCTCAAGATTGGGGTATTGGGGATTGATGACCTTTAACTTCAGCCATTGTTCGATTGCCTTCTTGGAATCACCTATCTTGAAGTGGACCCCTCCGATACCGAACAGGGCTTCCTCATTACTGGGCTGGGCCTCTAGGATACGGGTGAATAATGAAAGGGCACCCGACATATCCCCCATCTGAGCCAATTTGCGTGCGTCCTCAACGGAGGGACCCGTACCTTTATGGACCCTCAGTTCGGACCCAGAAGAGCTCGTTGTGGCAGCGGGAGCAGCGGGCTTTCCACCCTTTAGGGGATTCTCCTCGCCACACCAGGCACAAGTCTTTTGATCCGGATCGACTTCCGCACCACATTTCTTACAATTCGGCATTCATTCCCCCGTCTTTACCAACACACCTATAATATAATCCCTCTTGGCTCATCAAACCAGAGGTAATCCACAAGATTTTGAGGTTTTCAATTGTCAGCCTCCGGGGAAGCATCTTCAGTCGAATTAGCAGTTTCTTCCTCCTTCTCTTCCTTCCCTTCGCCTAGGGCTTCCTCAGTGGATTCCTCCTCAGAATCCCCCGTTTCCCCTTCACCATGAATGACTTTGGCCAAATAGGTCTTGTAGTCCCATTCGGGTGAATTCGATTCATCATGGCAACGAATACAAGAGGCCTCCTCAATGGAATGGATCTCACTGCCGGGAAAGGGGACTGTTCGGTGCGGACCACCTGGTCCATGACACTCCTCACATCCTACCTCCTGTAGCTCTTTTGGAGTCATACGCCATGGACGTACCTCTTTTCCGGCTTCGCCAGTCACATGGCAAACAACACATTCAAGATTGTAATGGTTCTGTCTCTTTCGAAGGCTCACCATAGAAGAGGCATGAGGCGTCCCAAGCCACTGGTTCCACTCTTCAGTATGACACATCCCGCACACCGCTGACCCAACATAACCCTGAGGGAAAGCACTCAAGTCCAAGGGCCTTTCAATCGATGCTCCGATGCTGAGTTCCAGATTGACTTTCCAATTGGAATCATTCTCTCCGATTCGAAACCGGGGAGTTCCCGACATATCGAATACGAGGATTTCGAAGGGCGTGTGGTTATCAAGTTGCTTCTTGATTTCACCGCTGTTTTGCGCCCACATCCAATCGTACCCATATCTCGCTTGAACCGATGACAAGGATTCCTTGTCACCAGCCGAAGAGACGGCGAGAACTGTAAACCCTTCGTCTCTAAACGTCTGAAAGGTCTTGTCCACCCCCGGAAGCTTGACCGTGCATTTGGAGCAGGTGGGCTTTAGGAAAACGACAGCGACGGACTGCCCGAGGAGATCCTCCCCTAAAACCTCTTGTCCATCCAATGTGAGAATCTTGATTTCATCAATAGTTGGAAACTGCTCAGGAAACTCATTAGGAACCGGAAGGTTCGCCGACTG
>JAJDBZ010000690.1 GCA_029261095.1 Candidatus Omnitrophota bacterium
GATCCGTCATCGACAACGATTATTTCGAAAGGTGTTTGGTTTTGGTCCAGTGCTTTTTGAATGGCTTCGATGTCCTCGCCAAGCGCCTCTTGTTCATTGTAGGCGGGGACAACCACAGTCACATCGACCGGCTCGTCGGTAAGGGAAAGATCGTATTTCGAGGTGAAAACCGATGAATCGCTCATGGGCGGATATTCTTCTCGAAACTCGATGGAAACGGAAGTGGTGCAACCCCTGGATTCTAAGACGGAATTTGGGGGATGAGGGTATGGATGCGCGGATGTTGCTTCGTTGCGTCCGAGTTTGAACTGGTGTTACACTTCATAGGCGGGAGACACCGAACAATTAATATTGAGGAGTTGTGAATGGCCAGTGAACTTTCGCAATCGGACTTGGAACGGATTGCCGAGGACTTACAGGAGTATGCTTCAGGTTTCGGTGGATTCCTCAGTTATCTCCGGGGAGAAACAGAAGCAATTGATGAAGAGGAAGCAGAAGACTTCCCTTGGAAACCGGTGTTCTTTCTCCTTGCGGGTTCCGGTCGGGTGAACGTCTACAAGAAAATCTTGAAGGATCATTCCTTCGAAATCGACGATTACTCGGGCGCATCGATCAATAGCGCACTTGAAGATGCCTATGAGTATGTACTGGAAAACAAAGAAGAGATCGAAACACAAGCCGCCGAAGCATTCGAATATCTGCTCCAAGCCTACCGGGAAGGGTTTGTTGCACCCGACAGACTAACTTTGGGTTGGAATTTTGACGATTTCCTGGAAGAGCGCGACCTGATCGAGTTCTTTCTACTCGGCCTCGAGGCCCAGATACCCTCGGTGAACTACTCCATGGCATTGTTCGAGGAAGATTGTAATGTCCGTGAACGCATCAATGAACTCGGATTAGAGAATTACGAAGAGGAGTATTTCCCCGGGCGTCTCCATTGGTACCCGAAACGATTCTGGTGGCACCACCGACCCGAAGACCGCATTCCCCACCCGGATGGTTTGGAATCCTAGGGTTCCCCTTAATCAAACGCCTTCAATCTGGTTTTCTCCCTTTCCATCGGTTCCGATCGCCTCAATCATTTTGGGTTCTGACCTTCGGTCCAATATGGTGTTGGATCCTACCCTGCAACGATTAGAGTTCTCAATCGAAACACCTCGGTAAAGGGAATCGAGGATCTGGTTGTTGGTAACCGCAACCTCCTCACACTTGCTGAGAGTGATCGCCCCTCCTGATTCCCTATTCCCCAACCAGCAATCATTGAAGATATTTCCAGTGATCATTCCCGATGAGCATTATTCCAATAACAGGCCATCTGTTTTCTCTCCCGAGAGATCGACTTCCCTCGACCCGATTGTGTTGGTAGCCACCACGATGTTTGCACAGTTCTTGAATCTCGCATTGAGCTCCGTCCCATCGTAAATAATATTCCCTGTCACCGTGATGGAACTTGCGTTCTCGACATCAATATTTTTTTCTCGGTTTCCGATCACATTTCCCGTTATCGAAATGAGCCGCGCTCCGATCTGTTCTCCCTGAGGGTTCCCTAAAATTCGGATGTTTGCACCCTTCGCATCTGGCGTCGCTTGGATGGTATTGCTTGAAATCGTGAACTCCCTGGTGTATTCCCCCTCACCGGAATCCAAAAGGATCTCTCCGGAGGATTCATCGCTTCCCGAGTTATATTCGATATCGTTTCCCGTTATCTGCACATTGTGTGGCTGACCCTTGTATTGCCGAATTCCCGCACGCGAGCAATAGCTGATGTGATTCCCGATGATATTCATCTGGTGAATATTGCATTCGTCGAGGAGAAGCCCTGTGTCCGAACATTCGTAGATGTGAGAATCCGCAAGCAAGAAGTTTCGGTTTCGAGTCTTGAGACGGATCCCGACTCGGCACTTTCGAATCAAGACATTTTGGATGGTTGCCTGCATGGTCCGGAAGAGTTCGATCCCATCACCCTCGCCATGCTCTCCCAGAATCTCAAAACCTGAAAACACCGGGAACCGTTCGTTCTCCCATGTGTGGGATTGAAAACTCGCCGGTGAAGCGGTTCCCTGATGATCGCCGATCACCTGGAATGCGGGACCGGGACCGGCCATGATGACCTTCGAGGCGCCTTGATTCCCCGAGACACCTCGGTAACCGGTCTTGGTCAAATCAATAACTACAGGTTGTGTCAGTCGAAAGACCCCGGCACCCAGTTCAAGAGCCCCCTCCCCTGTGTCTATTGCGTGCTGGAAAGCCCTTGTATCGTCTGCAACCCCATCCCCTTCGGCGCCAAACATCCTGACATCGGCCATTAAATCATCCTCCTGTCACCCGACTGTGGCCAAAGGGTGCCATGCTTTTGGGGTCTTGTCCAAAAGAAAGGATTCGAAGGTGGGTTAGACCGGATAGGGCGAGGAAAAGCGCTGGGGACAATCGGCTTAGCCTACCCCAATGACCGCTGAGGCTCTGTAAACATTGAAATTTCTTAACTTACTTCGAAACATCCACTTAGGGAATTTTTGCTCATTAAGTTTCTTGAGGTTTGGACGAAACTTATTAGCAGGTAAGGGATGGAGGAACGGGTGAGGGGGTAAAAATGTGATTCAAACCTCGCCGGAATCCCACCTAATTGAAATCAGTCAACTAAGAAGCCGATTCATATCGATGGGGGTACGCGCTTACTGCTCTTTGGCCAAGAACGCGCTGTGCCCTTTATTATAAGGGCTGGTGCCCATCCCAGCCCCGGCCACTGCCTCCCCCTCAGGCGGTGGCCGGTCCCTTTCAAATCCCGCGGGATCGTTGAACCCTGACGATCCCGCGCGTATTATTTTTGCTTTTTCTGGAAAAATCTCTTAACCTTCACACCGAGCGTCCGATAAACTACCATAATGACAGCGTTGCCACCCATGTGATGGGGAGTCCGGGGGGACTTGGCGGGTGGAATCAGCGCAAATGAGGGGGAAAGTCTATGAGTAACATCCAAGGTGTGGGTGGAGTCCAACCACCCGATTTCTCGTCGCCAAAAGTCCGGCGAACCCAACAATCTCAGGAAGTCAGTCCAGTTAACGATCAGATTTCGATTTCCGCGAATTCAACCAAAGTTGCGGAAATCGCCCTGGTATCGGAGCTCGCCAAAGCGAGCCCGGATATCCGAGCGGATCTGGTGGCCAAGGCTCAGGAAAAATTGGCGTCTGGGGAGTATCTGAAACCCGAAACAACCCGCCAAATCGCGGAAAAAATCCTAGAGTCACTCTAACCGAGGCAGAAAACTCACTCTGTGGGGAGCATCGGGCTGAGGTTTGCAAGAGTCTGATCGAATGCTTTCTTATAGAAAGCAGTGAGGGGCCCTTGTGATCGCGGTGAGGAATAAACCGAGCGGCGAATGGGAAAAGAGTCGGCGACTCCGACGAGGGAGAGTTGTCCCTCGGTCACCAAGTCATTGAATAGAATTCTTCCTATATCTGGCTCGACACTTCCCGCCGAGAGGGCGACATGGTAGCCGACATTAGGGACCTCTTCGAACACTCCCAGTTCCGCGAGACTGATGACCGATAACCCTTGAATCTGTTTTTCAAGAAGCCACCCCTTAGGACCGATAGCCAGATCCAGTTGCCCTTGGACGAGTGGATTCTCAGGGTCGCTGAAATCCAGGCTGACCACTTGTTCCTCAGGTATACCCAGTCTCTTGCGATAATATCCTGTCAAAGGGTTTTGGATCAGACCGATCTCTCTCCCGGCCTCAATTTCTTGATTGAAGATCGCTGGATCGAATTGGAAGTTCCACTGCGGGTGGTTTTTCGCAAAGAGAAAATGAGGAATCAGGGTTATCGGTAGCGCATTCAGTTGTTCTTCTTCCAGGAGTTTGGAAACGGGAATGAAGAAATCCGATGAGTGCCTGGGGTAGACCTCTTCCAACATCGGTTTCAGATCGATGGTTTGTGAATCAATCCGATCAAGGCTCCATGGACGAAGCAGAGCGAAATCCCAATCTTGATCTCCGTCTTCGGGCGTCACCCACTTGAAGAAGTATTTTCCGGGTTGGGGGTTAAGCTTGTTGAGGTAGCTTTTTAAGAAGAGAAGATGCAGGTCTTCCGCATCGGAGAGAATGACAAATTGTTTTCCCGTGGGTGTGGGAGAAGGCTTCCGCTCAACCTGCGTTCCTTCGTTCTCCTTGGGTGAACAACCCCCCAGGAGAATCAGAATTCCTAAAAAGAGAAGCTTCTTCATCAATGGGGAACGATTCCAGGGGCGCCACACTTTTAATTCAATAGCGGGAACCTTGATTCACAAAGGCAACCTCGCCGGAGGTGTTTTCGCGAAGTTCCTCATAGACCGACATCACCTTCTTGGCATATCGGCTCGCTGCGGGAACGCGACGGTAGTCCCCAGCATCTTTGATTCTGTTGGGACCCGCGTTGTAAGCCGCGACAACATGACCCATACGATCGGGCCAGGCGACGTGAGCGAACTGCTCCATCAGGTGTCCGAGATATTTGACTCCACCTCGGATGTTCTGTTCAGGATTGTAAGGATCCTTGACCCCTAAGGCGGATGCAGTCTTCGGCATCAGTTGCATCAGTCCTTTCGCACCACTCCTTGAGGTCGCTTTCGGGTTTCCTTTGCTTTCAACTTCAATGATCGCACGGACTAAAAGTGGGTCGACTCCCTGCTCGCTCGAGCATTGACGGACATGGTTGACCCACTTTCTCTCCTTGGCAATTCCTGAAACGGGGGCTTGAGTCACTGCCAGTGGTTGGGGTTTGGTGGCCGTAACGATGGGATCCTCGGATTCTTTTTCGATGGTTTGAGCGGGACGCTGAGAATCGTCCTCTGCAATCGCCCCAACAAGCGTCTCTTCGGCAACGACCGAATCGATTGCTTCTAATCGTCCCTGCGCTTGTTGGCGGGTCTTTGGGTCGCGCGCGGCTTCCTCGAAGGCGTTCTTTGCCTGATCCAATCTTTCGTGGTGGCGGTGACGATCTCCCACACGCAACCAATAGGCTCCAGGGTTCTCTCGCTCGACTCGGTAGAGCGCTTTACGTGAAAGAGTCCAGACACCCGCTCCATCCAATTCGAATGAAACTGATCTCGAATCTTCATGAATGAGAATTCCCTCGATGAGACGATCCTTGGACAGATAAAACCGGTCGGCATGAGATGCGGCCGGTAGGAACAGACATGTGGAGAAAAGAGCGGTCAATACAAACGACCCGCCCCTCACCAATAAGTGATTGGTATTCATCAGCAAAAACACCCCTTCGACCTCTAACAAATTGATTTTTTTAATCACCGAGCCAAATACTCGTTTAGGCCCGGACACCCAACGATCCCCGCCGGACCAAAAAGGCCGGGAGAACTTTCTCGAGGGGTGTATCTGTCAAAGCCTGTTCGTACCCGATGCGGTGTTCCAAGCATCCCTGTCGATACTTATCCACAACCGCTGTGATTTGTTTCCGGTAACTTTCCCTTAAAGCAACCGGATCCGAATCTATCGTATCAGACCCTTCCGGATTGAGGAAGCGAATATTTCCAGAGTAGTCAAGGTCTATCTCTTGACGATCAAGAGTGTGGAAAACGATGACTTCGTGCTTCCGTGATCGGAGGTGCCGTAAACTCTCTATGACTTCGTCCGGGTCATCGAGTAGGTCGGAAATCAAGATTATAACCCCTCTGCGCGCAAGTCGCCCAGCAACTTCATTGAGAATCTTGGGAATGGCTGTGGCGCCGGCGGGAGTCGCTAAGTCGAGTGCCTCCATCAGATTTCGAAGATGATTAGAACTGGCGCGCGCGGGTATGTAGGTTTTGAGATCGTCGTCGAAAATCGCGAGGCCGGCCGCATCCCTCTGCCTGAGCAAAAGGTGTGAAAGACACGCAGCCAATCGTTTGGCATAGTCTAATTTAGTCACCCCCAACCGCGCGGGACGAGAAACCCCATCTGCACGGGGGAGATCAAGCCCACAAAAGTCCATCGACTTGCTTGCGTCTAGGATGACCGTTGCGCGGAGGTTCGTATCCGCTTCAAATTGTTTGACATAGAACCGATCGGTGCGTGCGAAGAGTTTCCAGTCGAGGTAACGAAGTTCGTCACCCGGCTGGTACTGGCGGTGTTCCGCGAACTCCTGGTTGTAACCGCGATACGGGCTGGAATGCAGGCCCGTAATAAACCCCTCCACCACTTGAGTCGCCAGAAACTCCAGCGATTCGATCGAACTGACGACTTGAGGATCAAGCCACCGGGATGCGGTGGGAGAATCTGGAGGAGCTGGAACCATGGAGATAGGCTAACACCCAAACTATCGGAGTCAATCAATATGCTCCCTCATATGTCGTAAGCTGATTGTCTTTTGACTGTCATAATGGGTCAATTTGATTGTAGGAGACCAAAAATCACTTGTCTCAATGGTCCAATAATAATGCTAGTTTTCGCAGATTTCATTGACATATGATTTAAAAATGTTTCAATACTATTAGGATTAATCAAGTTCATCTAAACAGGCCATCACTTAGGAGGGACAGGAAGATTCACCATGCGATTCCTTGCGATTGATGACAATGAGGACGATATCGAACTACTCAAACTCCACATCGAAGACCTGGAGTGGGAAGAGATACACCTTTCGGGTTGTTCGGATTGGAATACGGCAAAATCGATTCTAGATCAAGGGAACATTGACCTCGTGTTTCTCGATTATTGTCTCGGACCATCGTCTGGATTGGAAATCCTGATAAATATTGTCGAGGAGTATAAACCCCATCCCCCGGTCATCATGCTCACAGGGCAAGGGAGTGAAGAGATAGCAGTTAGCGCGATCAAGGAGGGAGCCGAAGATTACCTCGTCAAAGGGCGCCTCGATCCCGACACAGTTGAACACGCAATCCTAAACGCCTTGGAGAAAGGCCTTTTAAAAAAGAAGATTCTCCAACAGGAGCAAGATCTACTTGAGGCGGAAAGACAAAGAGTGATGCTTGAGAGTGTCGGAGCTGCATGCCATCACTTCGCGCAACCTCTCACTGCGATGATAGGAAATCTGGAAATGCTTTCCGCGGATCCTAGGTTAGATGAAGAGAAACGGAAGGTGTATTTTAAGACTTGTCTTGCCGCAGCTTCTTCGATGTCGGAAATCATGACGCGGTTTCAAACAATCCGCGAGTATCGGACACGCCCTTATTCACGCCAGGGAGATATTCTGGATGTGGGAATCGATGAGGTCGGTAGTGTCAAGAGACCGCTGAGCCTCGCTACGGATTAGGCGGTGTGCAGGATACCAATGTCCAATAGAGAGAAAAGTGTTGGGCAATTGCGCGCATCTTGTCGAAGTCAACAGGTTTTTGGATATAGGAACAGGCTCCGCTATCGAAAGACTTGATAATGTCTTCATCGCGTTGACTAGTGGTGAGCATGACAACTGGCAGGCGTTTTAGATTGGGGTCTTTTTTGATTTCCTCAAGGACTTGGAATCCAGTTTTCCGTGGCATGTTGATATCCAATAGAACAAGCCCAACCTGTTTCTCGTTTTCATAGGGGGGCTCTCTCCTTAGAAACTTGAGAGCCTCGACACCGTCCCTGACGACGTGCATTACATTGGCGAAATTTGCTTCTTCGAATGAATCTGTGATGAAAACGATGTCGTCCTCATTGTCCTCCGCAAGCAGAATATCAACAGGGTTTTGATCCATTTCTCTCATTCGCTTCCCACCCTTTCAAATGTAATGATAAACTCAGATCCTCCACCCTCCCGAGACTGGACCCAAGTCTGACCTCCGTGTTTTTCTGCAACCTCCCGAACGATGGCGAGACCCGCGCCGCGTCCCTCAACATCACGTCCCACCGCGCGTTTAAACAAGCCAAAGATGTCGGCCGCAAACTCTTCGTCCACGCCAGGGCCCCGATCCGCCACTCGAATTCCGTACATGGAATCGGACGAGGAAGGGTATCCGGCGATCTCCACATCGGGTGAGTGGCCCTTTATGTGGAATTTTAGAGCATTCGACAACAAGTTAAAGATAGCCTCTCCAGCCCAGATCGGATTAACTGGCAAAGCTGGGAGCGGCTCTTGAACCTGTACGGTAGCGCCGGTCTCTTCGATCCGGTCGGCGAGTCGCTCAATCACGTCGTCGACAATACTCTTGAGTGGAATGTCGGATTTCGGTTCCTCCATCCGAAGTGCTCTCGAGAGATGGAGTATGTCCTCGAGTAGTCCATCGAGTCGTTGTGTATTCTTCCAGACTCGATTGAGATAATCCGAGCCTTTTTCTCCCAGGTTCTCCGAATGCCGATCTATGACTCGTTTGGTAAAACTCTCCATGGATCTCAGGGGTTCCTTGAGATCGTGAGAGAGAGTGTACATGATCGTTTCTAAGTCATGGTTACGAGCCGTCAGCGTCTCTTCAGCTTGCTTTCGTTCCTGAGTTTCAGTTTTGAGTTGAGATATGGTCCTTTGGAGGGCCACTGATTTATCATGGACCGCGATGGCGAGTTTCAATACAGAGAAAGTGAAAAGACCTATCAGGGATGATATTGCGAGAGTGATGAGGGGGACCGCGGAAGACTCATTCGTGCTTTCGTACTCGGAGGGCCATGAATATATCGTCCATTCGTCTCCCATCGGGAGACTCTTCCACCCGGTTAACAACTCTGAGGGGGGGGTATGACCTGCGACCGCGTTGGACCAATAAGAGGCTCCCTGGTACTGAATCTGGTAGCTGTAATCTTGTATCGATTTGACTCGAGTTTCTTGCGCCACAACCCCCAGGTCCAGTGTCGCGCAAAGGTATCCGACACCTCCTGGGCTTTGTATTCCTATCAAGATCAGGATTTCTCGGCTGGGTGAGCCTATCGTTTCGGGGCCTGGCAGAAACACAGGCCGCTGATCTACTTCTTCAGAATCAATGAATTCGGCGAAGGCCTTGAAGTCGGTTCTTCCCGAAAGCGCCTTAGGTTGGGTGCCGTCTTTCGAGGAACTCCAATGAACCTGGAATTCCTGATCCAATAAGAAAATTCCGTCCAGGCTCGATATATGCTCGAGATACTGGTATACGTCGCTTTCCAACTCCTGATCGGGAAAGGATTGTTTGAATTCCTGGCGTCGAGCCATTCGCTGAAGCGCCTCGGAATGATCCTCAATGCGGTTGTCAATATTGGCTGCCATAAGGACGCCTGTCGCTAACTTGTTGGATTGTTGTTCTCCCTCGTGTACCACCAGCGCCTGCCACAAACAAAACCCAGCGGTAAGCACGGCAAAACTTGGCGGCAAAGCAATCCAGTCGGGCAGCGTATTCTTGGATCTCCAATCTCTTCTAACCGCCATTTCGAAGAATCCGATGGCCACGAAAACAAAACCAACCGATGTGTGAACGGCCATCCTTGTGAGGTTTCCCCATCCGTAAGCCGATTCCTGGTTAGTCCAATACCCAAAGAGTGAGATAAACGCCAGGCTTCCGACTATGGTTGAGAAGGTCGCGCCCAACAATCGACACGCCTTCTTTTCCCATGAGGCGCCGAATAACACGAGGAAGAGACCAGAGAACCCGAAACAGATGGCAGTGTTTGGCGCCATCCTCCCGGGGTGAGAGGTCTTGGTGGTGATGTATGGATCGACAATCAAGTTATCGATCCCGAAATCGGTGTTCAGTATATACTGTAGAAGTGATAAAAACCCAAGGACGCTGACGGTCGCTCCGAGAATGTAACCAAGTTTTCTTTGTCGGGCGTGAAATGCGACCAACCCCGCTCCACAAAGGAGAAACCCCAGCGCGGTGTTGAATTGCATCGGAGCATATGTTGGTCGAATTTGGATGAGGTTTTGATTTCCAGAGAACCATCCAAAGATAACGATTGTTCCCAAGAACAAGGGTATGATCCCCAATACCCACGCGAGAAAACCCGGACTAGTTCTCTGTTGATCGTTCATGAAATGGCGGTGTAGTCCAAGACTCCCCCAGAAAAGAGTTCGGTCTAATGCTCCTGAGTGTAACACAAGGTGTATTTGTGACGATATGGTTGTTCTTCAAGGGTGGAACAGTCAACGAATCTGGCGAAATTGTTCTGGTTTTTTTAAAAAACCATTTGACATTGAACTTTTGTGAGGGGATACTTTGCCACATCATTGACGACGGTTCGATAAGAACGCTTTCTCTATTGGTCGAGATGTCTGATTGAAGTTCCCTCGACTCGTTAGCGGAGGCCAGTTGGAAGATTTTTAACTGGAGGCTCGTTATGCAATCGAAGTCCATTCGCACTATTCCCCTTTTCCTGATTCTCATCCTTTCACCAAACTCAGCAACCTCTCAGACTGCCGGTCCCATTTCGAGCACGGTCGGGATAGGGGATGCCACTCATATACTCGGAATCCCAATGTCCAACGCCGCCGCAGGAAATGACGCTGGCGCTTGCCTGATTACCGTTCCCAATGATTGGAATCCGGACTGGTTCAATCAAGAAAATCAGAAACTGATGTTCGGATTCTGGCCGTTCCGAATCGATCTTCGTCTTCCCACAGGTGACCTTTTCCCGTGTGGCTTTATCGTCCCTTGGTGGCTCGGCGGGCCTTACCCCTGGATGATCGCCCTTGGGACCAACGTTGAAGAAAAAACGCTCCCAGCTCAGGTTGAACTCAAAGTCAACATTGTCGAAATAAACAAGACCGATCCTGCACAACTCGGCGTCGATCTGGTCGAGAACCCCTTCAGCGGGGAATTTTTCCAAATCGCTTCCGATCCTTTCCAACGAGGGGTCTGGATTCCCGAATTCAATGATCAAACGAGCCAGACCAACCTTCAATATTTCGACTATGCCATGAAAGGTGGCACACTCGATCAGGATAGCCTGGTCACTTCTAATACATTCGCCGGCCGCCTCATCTTGTGGGCCTTTCTCGCGGTAAGCAACGCTTGCTTCGGTTTGGTGAATACCGGGGACGCGATCGAGGTGAGGAGCGTGCAAACGAACGGCAGCTCGATCGCGGCGCCGCTACCCATTCCCGCGCGTCATCTCGGAGCCGCGGGCTGGTTCGATTTCGATATTTTTGAAAACCTCTATCACTTCGCCGCCACCACCGACCCGAGCTCCAGCGGCGGCGAGGAAGCACTCGTCTACAATCCAAAGCCCCTATCGGGAAATATGTTCCAAGGGTTGGCCACAGGCACCATTCCTCCGGCTAGTCTTGAGACCATGAGCCTCCCATCCCCCGCGATTCCGGGTGGGGTCGTGGTCACCGGAAAGAATCAGAACTTCGACACAGCCAAGGTATGGGTGGCGATGGAGAATAACCAGATCCAGTATATCGACCTCATCAACGGTGGGGGGGGAATGGTCGACTTGAACCAGTTCGCTACGAATCAGGGTCGTGGCCCGATCGGCCCCATCAATAACATCAAAGCGGCGCCAGGCGAATTCTGGATTGGTGTCACTACTCGATCAAACGGAAATGAAGGGCCCGCGTTCTTTGCAATCAACACAATCAATCCGATGCAGATCAACCCGGGTTTTCCATCGGGAACAAACTACTACGAATTGGTCGACGGCCAACCCTTCTCTAATCCGCTTGACCGTTTCGGGCTCCAAATGACTCCGCATGTGGCCCTGATGACCGGAGAACTCGGTAGCGGTCCGGCAACAGCGGCCGCCGTCGGTTATTCGGGACCGATTGATCCGACAACACCGCGGGTCGCAATATTTCAATTAACACCCCCCGATCCGACACCGACACCGTCTCCCTCTCCCACTGAAACCGCGACCGAGACACCCACAGAAACTCCCACAGAGACTCCGACTGAAACCCCAACAGAAACGCCGACGGAGACTCCTACCGAAACGGAAACTCCGACAGAAACCGGAACCGATACACAAACACCCACTGAAACACATACTCCAACTTATACTCCAACACCCACCAACACACCGACCGGAACTCGAACCGATCCACCGACTCCAACCCCGACTTATACGCCCACGTATACACCGACCGACACTTACACTCCAACGTATACGCCAACTTACACTCCCACATATACGCCAACGTACACCCCGACATATACGCCCACTTACACTCCCACAAGACCACCGACTCCGACTCCGACGCCCACACAAAAACGGTTGGTCTATTCGATCGAAAAGGACTACTACGTTCCATCTACGGGTTTCTTGGCCAAGGAGGGCGATGTCCTCTTGACTCGGAGTCTGTTTGCGATCGAAGGCGGCCGCTATGAACAGCTCCTGGCAGCATTTCTGGCGGACCCCGACGCCGAAGGAAGACACCTCGGACTCGATGGGGTCGATGCAATCACCATCCAAGGCGGTGTCCTGACACGGGCCTTCTTCACTACAGAACTTTCTTTCCGTGTAACCAACCCGGCGCACCCATTGTTCGGGTCGACTGTGAGCCATGGCGACCTCCTCTCCAAGAGCGGAATTGTCTTGCCCAACTCAGCGATCCTGGCACCCTTTGATCCAAGGCGTAATAACGACCCGGCTGGAGATATAGGCCTCGATGCGACTGACATCGAAGGCATCTCGCCCTCTGAGTACGATGCCTGGACGAAATCGTTTTATGACAGCGGTGGAAACCCGACACCCCCTGCGGGGAGCACGCAAGACGCCCGTCTCTACTTCTCATTCGAAGAGATCAATGAGGACTATACGACCGGAGCGGCAGCCTCCTCTCCTCCTGGATCGGGGGTGGCGATCAGCGCCGACGATCTGCTCGAACATAATTTCGCGACCAGCACAGGATCTGTGTTTAGAACGGGTGCGGATGGTGTTCCCGCTGGAACGCCGAGCATCTTGGACAACTTCTTCGACCCCAGTACCACAACCGATCGTTTCGGTCTCGATGCGGTCGACATGCCCGACTATCCGATGGTTTCGGACGAACTCGGAGAGACCGGTCCTGTACCGCTCTTGAGGAACAAGATCCTTTTCAGCACCTCGCTGGACGATTTTGTCAACTCACCGTTGAAGTTCCGCCATGGCGATCTTCTCAATCACATGCTGAGTGGCGCGGGGCCGAGTGGAGTCAATGCTATTGAGAAATTGAATGAAGGTTTGACCGGTTTGTTACCGCTACAGGACCTCGGCCTCGACGCGGTTGATTGTTTGGGACCGGTGTTTGTCAGAACTCGATCTCGGTTCCAAGTTTGCAGGCGGATCTTTCTCCCGAGCAACCTGAACACTGATCAATTCTCAGGGATCGTGAATATTCCAATCTATGCTCAAACTGGTTGCGAGATACAGAATCACGTTCAAATCCAGTTCAATTACAGCACCCTCCTATTCTCCAATCCGAATATTAGGCCTGGGCCGAATTTCGTGCTGGGGACCAAATCTGTTGCGAAGGGTGTATTCGTTAACGATTCTCCACTCTTCACTCTGATCCGTTCTGCATCGGGAACACCCGGCGAAAAGATTGGCGACCTCACACTGGAACTCGCCAATTTCTCGGGAACCACCGGAGGAGCGATCGATTTCACGACATTCAATGTCGACGATGAAGAAGATCTGGCCGATTCCCTTCCCTCGCCAATGTTACGACCCTCGAACCTTCCCTCGGAGCCGGTCCTGTCAGTCCCAGACCCCATTCTCTCCAATAGTGTCAAGGCGATCTGGGCGCCGAATCCTGAATCTGAGGCAGTGACTGGGTATCAAGTCAGCGTGTTTGAAGGATTCGACGAGGTCGCATCGGCAACCGCGGGAGCGGGCGCCACCTGTGTGACTTTGCAGGGACTCCAACCAGGAACCGATTACCTGCTGACATTGGTGGCGACTAACGCAAATGGCGAAAGCCAATCGGCCGGATTGAATTTCAGCACCCGCTATGATCGGACTGGCTCGCAATCGGACGCTATTTTCGAGCGTCTCAGTCTGGATTGGGCACCTGGTGGGAATAGTGGAAAGACGGTGCAGGATGGTGTCCCCTCACCGGTGGATATCAATCTGGATGGTTTGGTCAATGCTGAAGATACGATCGAAGTGTTGAAAGACCACGCAAACGAGATGGAATAGAGAATGAATCGTCCCAGCCGCGGCGACCCGCGTCGCGGCTGGTTTTTCTCTCTCAATCAGTGGCTTTTTCCCAGATCAGATCCGCGATCTCTTCCTGCCCTAGATCACCCTCGATGGTCAACCACTCCGTTTTCTCCGTTTCATTCTCGCGCACCCAAGAGTA
>JAJDBZ010000070.1 GCA_029261095.1 Candidatus Omnitrophota bacterium
GCCAAACCTCTTAATGAAAAAGAGCGGCCGATCGAACCGGCCGCTCCTTGATGCTTCCTCTGGCATTCGATGATTATTCGTTACCGAGCGCTTCATTCCATGTGCTGACTCGTTCACTCATTCCTTCGAGTAGAACGGTCGCATCTCCAGTAATCTCTAACGAATCGATCTTATCCCCTTGTTCAATAGCATCGACTATGTCCAGGCCCGTTTCGACCTCCCCAAAGATGGTGTGATGGTTATTGAGATGGGGAGTTGGGACATGGGTAATAAAGAATTGGCTCCCGTTAGTACCCGGTCCCGCGTTCGCCATCGCGAGGATCCCTTTCTTATCGAACTTTCTTCCTGAATCGAACTCATCCTCGAACCGATATCCAGGGCCACCCCTTCCCGTCCCGGTGGGGTCGCCACCTTGGATCATGAAATCTGGAATGACTCGATGAAAAACGATGCCATCATAGTAATTCCGATTGGCCAAGTTCACAAAATTGGCGACTGTGACAGGAGCGTCTTCGGAAAACAGGGTCAAGACCAGGGTCCCTTTAGATGTTTTCATTTGCGCTGCAATACTCATTTTCACCACCCTTGAATCAAGTTTTGGGAACGGAAACTCTATTCGACAAAGATCACTCGCTTAATATAGTCCAGATTCGGAAAAGCTTTATTCAGGTATACATTCCCCTGGGAGCGAATCGACATCTGATTTGGTTTCTCGCGATACTCAGAATTAATCTTCTTGACGACATCCATCCCTTCAACCACTTTCGCGAAGGGTGTGAATCCTTGGGAATCAAGGAACTTGTTGTCCCCGGTATTAATGAAGAGCTGGGTGGAACGTGAGTTGGGTAGTCCCGTTTTTGCATAAGTCATCATCCCCGGTGAATTCGATTGTCCAGCGTTGGGGTCGTCCATGATGTTCTTATTGCCATGATTCTTGGTCATCTCGGGATCCCCGCTAATTCCAAACTGGGCCATGAACCCCGGAACGACTCGAAAGAATCGAACATCGTTGTAGTACCCGATCTTGGCCAAATCGAAGAAATGTTCGGCTCCGATGGGTGACCAATCTTTGTGAACTTCGACCACAATGTCCCCATGCGAACATTCAAATTTGACCTTAAAAATATTGGGGGCCTTATCCGGCCAATTGGATTTGACTTCTGCCGTCGAGGCTGCTGGATCGACGGGAGACGGGACGGGGGCGCCTTGCCCAACAACCGAGACAGGTGTTAGGACGAGTATTGGGAGCACAAAGCTTGCAATAACCAAACTAGGAAACCTTCGTAAATTCTTGATTTGTTTCATACGCTTATTTTGACCTCCGCTAAAGTACATCAATGATTCATTGGGATGGAAGCGATTAGAAACTTGCGCTAACCCCAACAAGCCAACCATATTTGCATAGACCAAACAAGAGGAAAAGCCACCCCTTTCCAATCTGAGAGATTTTGAAACATTCGGGCTATTGACACCCAATTCCCGCCCCACAAAGATCCGAGACAATAGGGGTCCAGCCCCCCTGAAAGGACTTTAAACCATGAAAGTGGGAGTTATCGGTACCGGGTATGTCGGTCTTGTAACGGGAACATGCCTCGCGGATTGCGGACATGAAGTGGTTTGTGTGGACATTGACGAGGCGAAAATTGAGGGGCTGCGACGGGGGGAAATCCCGATATTTGAACCGGGTCTCGAAGAATTGGTTGTCCGAAACCAAGATGAAAAGCGCCTTTCCTTTACCACGAATCTTAAAGAAGCGGTTGATAGATCTAAGATACTATTCATCGCAGTCGGAACGCCTCCAGCAGAGGATGGTTCTGCCGATCTCAAGCATGTTGTTGGTGTTGCAAAGAGTATTGCCGAAGCGATGACCGAGAAGAGAATCGTAGTCATCAAGAGCACCGTCCCTCCCGGGAGCGCCGAAACAATCCGCAGAACTCTTGCCGAAAACACCAAAATTCCATTCGCAGTTATTTCCAACCCCGAGTTTCTAAAAGAAGGCGCGGCGATCGATGACTTTTCGAGACCTGATCGAGTGGTCATAGGCGGTTCCGATCCCGAGGCGATCGAAGAAATGAAAGACCTTTACCATCCCTTCGTTCGGACCGGAAACCCAATTGTTGTGATGGACAATGTCTCAGCCGAGATGACAAAATACGCCGCAAACGCGATGCTCGCGACCCGCATTTCCTTCATGAACGAGATTGCAAATCTTTGCGAACGGACGGGAGCGGATGTAGACCGAGTTCGAGAGAGCATGGGACTCGATAGGCGAATCGGACACCCGTTTCTCTTTCCCGGAGCCGGATATGGCGGGTCCTGTTTCCCAAAAGATGTTCAAGCCCTGGTGAAAACAGGCCAAGAGATGGGATTCCCGATGAAGATTCTGGAAGCGGTGGAAGAGGTCAACTACCGTCAGAAGAAAGTCCTCTTCGAAAAGGTCAAATCGCACTTTAAGGGAAAGTTGTCTGGAAAACGCATCGCTGTGTGGGGTCTCGCTTTTAAACCCAAAACCGACGACATGCGTGAAGCACCATCCGTGACCCTGATCGAGAGTCTGTTGGAGGCTGGATGTCATGTAGTCGCTTATGATCCTGAGGCACACCAATCGGCCAAGGCCATCCTCGCAGATCGTATCCATTACGCGTCGGGAAACTATGAAGCCTGCGAAGGTGCGGACGGTCTTGTGGTAGTCACCGAATGGAACGAATTCCGACGCCCGGATTTCGATCGCCTCAGAAGTTTGCTCAGGAATCCGGTTATTTTCGACGGCAGAAATTTATACCACCCGGATCAGTTGAAAGACCGGAATTTTACCTATTATTGCATCGGTCGCCCCCCAGTCGTTCCCCTCCAACCAGGGCACGAATGAGTATTTCTCAAAATTTGTTCTCGATCTATTCACAACAAAGTGCTATCTTATTAGTGATTTTGAGGTTGGAGGCCTTTGGTGTCAGACCCTGCTCCAGACAAACTTGGCGATTCAGAAGTTTCACCTGAATCCGATACCACCCAGAAACGGTATCTTCTCGACCGGTACGAAGGCGGGCTCGTTGTCGTCCTCCTCGCGCTGGTCGTCGGGACACAGTTTGCCGACCAGCTCGTTCCTACCGGAAACCGCAGACAACTTGAAATCGTTCGGGGTGCGGACTCGAACGAGTTTGGCCCTGTAAACCTTCTGTCGCCTCCCGATGCCGCCCCACTTCCGGCGCGCGATCTCAACACCATATCTAAGGCAGAGCTGATGGCAATTTCGGGAATCGGTCCCGCTATGGCAGAATCCATACTTGAACATCGAAGTGAAAACGGGGCGTTTGAATCCCTTGACGGTCTATTGCAGGTTCCTGGGATCGGACCAAAAAGGTTGAAGCAGTTTTCGAGGTACCTGACCGTTCCTGATGCTGCGGATCTGACCGAAAAACCTGTTTCCGGCAATGGATCTACCGACATTCTCGCCTTGAAATCTATGAATCGGCCCACGGAATCGAGTGATAACAGCGAGAAACTCTTGAACCTCAACCAGGCGAATCGAACCCAGCTGATGGAAATTCCGGGAATCGGGAAATCCTTCGCTGACCGAATTCTTAAACAACGTGGTATTTTAGGAAAGTTCCGCACTTGGGACGATCTTGATGAAGTTTCCGGTATAGGACCGAAAAGGCTGGAAAACCTGAAGACACACGCTACAATCTATTAATTATGGCTCAGGGAACACCCAAAGAATCAGGCAAAAACAAACATCTCTGTATGGGGTGCGGACAGTACTTCAAGAAAGGGGATGTTCTCTTAGTCGAAGGGGTCGCGTTTTGCAATGGCTGCAAGGCTGCGGCGGCGGAATTTAAGTCGACTGTTCAAGCTGAGAGAAAATCCATTCAGGATGCTCAAGGTTTTAACGATCCAGAGCAAGACAAGTGGGAGAGTGCATGGTCAAGCGAAGACATGATCAGCCTATCCTCGAAGCGACTCGAGGCTTTCCCCCACCCCATTCCGATCATTGGGTTGGAACCGAAACTGACTTCGAGAATCATAGCGCGACTGCTCGATGTTTTTTTTGTTGTGGTTTGGTTTGTGGCTGTTGATTCCATTTTCTTTCTTTCGCGCGTGACATCCTTGATGTTTGGGTCCGAAAGG
>JAJDBZ010000691.1 GCA_029261095.1 Candidatus Omnitrophota bacterium
AAACGGGAAAACCGTGGCTGTTCGGAATCCACCATTGTTCTTCCGAAAGGGTATGGACTCATTCAGAGATTTCGTTGTTTCAGGAAATCTCATCCCGCATTACAGAGTCTCTCGACAACCTTCTCCTTTATAGGAGCAAGAAAGCAAAGGAAGACTCGCTCGAATCCCTGGTCGACCTGACCAATGAGATTTCAAACGATGAATTTTTCCGCAATCTCATTCAATATGTTTGCAGAAGGCTGAGAGTTTCACATGGATTTATTGGTTTGTTGTCTGAAGATAAAAATATCACAACCCTCGTGAACTACGAGGATGGGCGGTTGGCCGAAAACTTTTCGTATGAGGTCGCCGGCACCCCATGCGAGTCAGTCATCGCAAATCAGTTTCGGCAATACAACGAAGATGCCTGGGAAGACTTCCCTAACCATCGAAACCTGCAAGCTCGGAATATTAAACGTTACATGGGAATACCCCTGAAAAACTCACATGGAGAACCCCTCGGGCTTATTGTGGTTATGGACCAAGAAGAAGATGAACAACCCTTGGATGCTCGCGCCATCCTCCAAGTGATGGCCGATAGGGTCTCCTCCGCCATCGAGCGAGCAGAATCCGAAGAAGCCCTGGAGAGAAGCGAGAAGGAGAACCGTGCGATATTGAATGCGCTCCCCGACCCTTTGATGAGGATCAGTGAATCGGGCGAACTCTTGGAGGTCCTCCTCCCTCCGAGCGATTCCTTCACCACGAACCTGTTTTCGAATGAGTGCGAGAACCTTCGGAAAATAGACTCGATTTGGAATCAGATTCTCTCTCTTGTCTCTGAGTCTTTAGAACAAGGTGACCCTCACAACTTTGAGTTTGACGTGGATTTATCGAATAGACTCCGCAAATATGAAGCTCGCATCTCCCCTTGCTCCCATGACCGAGCGATTGTTCTCTTCCGTGATATTTCTGAACGAAAGAACTCGGAAACCATTTCTGCGATGGGACAGAACCTATTAGAACTGATCTCTTCAGGGGCTGGCCTATACGAAATCCTGGGCCGTCTTATTCAAGAAGCTGAAAACGCGATACCGGGTATGAAGGGGTCGATTCTGCTACTCGATTCGGAAACGAATCGGCTGAACCATGCCTCCGCGCCAAACTTACCCGAGGAGTATATCGCAGCAATCGACGGAATTGAGATCGGCGAGAATGTTGGATCGTGTGGAGCCGCCGCGTTTCGCCAGAAACCTGTATTTGTATCCGACATCGAGAAGGACCCTCTATGGTCGGATTTCAAGGATCTTGGGTTGAAACACGGGTTTAGAGCTTGCTGGTCGGTTCCTATTCTGGGCTCGGACCAAGGAGTGTTGGGGACATTTGCGGTGTACTATGCAGACGCAGGGACTCCGGATGAATTCCAGGTCGACCTCATCAACCAGTTTGCTCAACTCGGGGCCCTTGCGATCGAGAAAATACGTTCCGCCGAAGAGAAGAACCGGATGGAAGAACAACTCCGCCAAACGCAGAAACTTGAAAGCCTGGGTATATTGGCGGGGGGGATCGCGCACGACTTCAACAACCTTTTGGTGGGAATTCTCGGGAACGCCGGATATGCTCTCTCGGAAATGGAAAGCGAGGATCCGAGCCGGGAAACCATTCAGGAAATCGAATTATCCGCGCAAAGGGCTTCTGAATTGACCCGTCAGCTCCTGGCTTATTCCGGACGAGGAAAGTTTTTAGTCGGAACGATCAATCCCAAATCGATCATCGAAGAGATGGCCCACTTGCTGAAGGTCTCCATAGACAAGAATGCAGAAATGATCCTCGAGTTCGATCCTGAAACGCCAAACATCGAGGCGGATGTCACTCAACTTCGCCAGATCATTATGAATTTGATTATTAATGCCTCCGATGCACTTGAAGGAGCTCCCGGGAAGATCTTCCTTAAAACAGGTGAAAGGATTTTAGGGAAAACCGACCTCGTGGGGATAATCCCAAATGGCCAGGAGATGAGTGGTCGTTATTGTTATTTTGAGATTAAAGATACCGGGTGCGGTATGGACGCTGGTACTCTATCGAAAGTCTTCGATCCATTTTTCACGACCAAATTCACTGGACGAGGCCTGGGGCTAGCAGCAGTTCTGGGCATTGTGAGAAGCCACCATGGCGGACTGAAAGTCAAGAGCCGTCCAGGCAAGGGCACTCAATTTACGCTATTCTTCCCAGTCTCAGAAGTGAGTTTAGAGAGGAGACCGCCGACTCAAATATTCCCTGAGAAATCAAACTGGCAGGGAAGCGGGAACATCTTGGTTGTGGATGATGAAAACTCGGTGAGGACGCTTACTCAGAGGGTGCTTCAAAGAGAGGGATATGAAGTGACCACGGCCGAAAGTGGTATGGATGCTGTGGAAGTTGTTAAGGCCGCTCCCGACAGGTTCGATCTCGTGCTCCTCGATCTCACGATGCCGCAGCTCGACGGGAAGGAAACGTATGATCGACTCATCCAGATTCAGCCCAATTTGCGCATCGTTTTAACAAGCGGCTTCAGCGAAGAAGAGACGACCGACCGTTTCAGTGGGGACAAAGTCGCGGGATTCATTCAAAAACCCTATCGTTCGACCGAACTAAGAGACTGTATCAGAGGGATCTTATCCCACCCCGGGTCTGCGAATTAGCCAAACAGTTCTTTAACCGCTTTCCCTTTTCCATCCTTGGTAGCGTAAAAGGGTCGTTGCTCGATTTCAAATTTGTGCATGGGAGAAATTCCCATTGAAGTATAAAGGCTCGCATGGAGTTCCTCGATTCGAATCTCCCCTTCTAGCGTTTTGCAAGGACGCTCTTCGGCAGTGACTCCGTGGAGATAGCCTTTCTTGATTCCCCCTCCAAACAGGAGGACACTTCCTGCATCGGTGAAATGTCGATGCATCCCATAGAACTTCTCCTCCTCAATGACATCGGGTTGTTCAACCTGGCCTTTGACGATGAGATCGGGTTTCCCTTCCACCAGCATGTCGCGCGAAAACTCGCTCGCAAGGACAATCAAAGTCCGATCCAACAACCCCTTTTCTTCGAGGTCCAACACTAATTGCGAAACCGGCCCATCGATCAGTTCTTTCATGCCAACAAGTCGGGAATGACCGTTCTCATGAGTGTCCCAACCCTCGAACGGCACATATTCTGTTGTGACTTCAATGAATCGCGCCCCCACCTCTGTGAGACGACGCGCAAGGAGACACCCCAACCCGAATCTTCCGGTATTATATTTCTCGTAACTCTCTTTCGGTTCCAACGAGAGATCGAAGGCTTTCGAGGCGGGTGAGTTCAAGAGTCGGTGGGCCTTATCCATCGATCGGGCCAACGATTCCTTGTGATAACTGCTACCAAACTCCCCGATCGGGGAGTTCTCCATCAGTTTTCGGAAGAGTTTCTCGCGATTCTGAAATCGGCTTGGAGCCATTCCTTCGGGAGGTTGGACTCTCTTCATCGCGTCTTCCGGATAGGGAATCATGAAGGGGCCATACTCGCTGCCAAAGAAACCGGCTTGGTGAAAGGCTTTGAGTTCCTCGCCTTCACCGACATCGAGGCGCTGGCCGATATCGATAAATGCCGGGACATCGGGGTTATTGGGGCCCAAGACTTTCGCCACCCAGGCGCCGATATGTGGAGCGGAGACAGTGAGGGGGGGAGCATAACCGGTGTGCCATTGAAACTGATGCCTTGAGTGGAGAATGAATCCAAGATCACCCGCTTTATAAGAACGAATCAGGGTTCCACGATCCATCACCGAGCCGATTTTCTCCAGCCCCTCCGAGAGTTTGATGTTATCGACACAGGTGTCGATTGCGGGAAAAGTGCTCAAGACCTGGTCGGACCCGAGCCCTTTCTCGTAAGGAGTGTACCGCTTCGGGTCGAAAGTTTCGGTGTGTGCCATCCCTCCGCCCATCCACAGGACGATCATGGTGTCGGCCAATGCGGGCGGGGAATCGATTGGGGCATTGCCAAACGCTTCACGGGGGCTATTGGACGCGAGGGTGGCAAGAGTCGCGGCGCTCGCTGATTTGAGGAAGTTGCGGCGATTCCAGTGATTGTGACTGTTCATGGATCGATCAATCCTTTCGTTCGCGTTCAGTAGATCAACTGAAACTCTGGGAGCATTGCGATGCCCCAGAGGATGTCTTCCACGCTTTCCGAAGAAAGAGACTCGCCCATCATTTCCGAGATGAGGGTGACTTCTTCCTGTTCGGGTTCTCGGCCTAATCCATAGAAGAAGAGATAATGGATTAATTCTTCGGGAGATTCGCCATGGTCGGAAACCAACCTGCCGGCCCCTTGCTTTAGAAGATCGGCGAGGGTCGACCCATTGGTCAATTCCAAAGCTTGCAGAGTGGTCGCATAGGGTGAACGCTGGGAGTTGATTTGGTCGCGATTCGGCCTACCCATTGCGACTGTGAATGGATCGCGTTTGAGCATCCAGCTTCGGGTTTTTGTTTCGCCATCGATGACATTGGCGATCTTGAGGTCTGTCCCAAGATCACCCGGCCAATAGTCGGTGAGTGCGCAAAGGGCATCGCGGAACTGTTCCGCGGTCATCCGTTTGACCACTGGGCCTTGAAAGATGAACTCTTCATCGTTTTGCCCATCCCAAGAGGTTGAGGGAAGTTGGTAAGCTTTCGATGACAGGATGTTCTTGAGGGTTCGGCGAAGATCGTAATCGTGGTCGACCAGATCTTGGGCTAACCAATCGAGGATATCCTGATCCCAGGGTTCACGGTCCATTTCGTCGTTGGGTTCGATCAGGCCATGCCCGAGCAATCGCGCCCAGAGTCGGTTGACAATGGTACGCGCAAATCGTCCGTTCTGTTCATCGGTCAAGATGTGGGCCAGTTCTTCTTCCCGCTCGGCTTTGGGAAGAGTGGCATCGATCGTGCCGAGTTCCTCATAGAGGAACTTGATGGGGGCATGCTCGCCAGTTCCAGTGTCGCAACGGTGAATCTCAAGGGCCTCATCGGAAAAAACGCCGGCAAGGGCATAGGAGTCTTCCAGAGTCCAGTTGCTGATAAAGCTGTCATGACAGGAGGCGCATTTGAGATTGATTCCCATGAAGACCTGTCCGATATTCTGAGCGGCCTGCATCGCGGGGGTCTGGCTTGAGTTGGTCACACCACGCCAGATGATCCCCTTGATAAAACCTTCCGATCCAGTGACCGGGTCGACCAGTTCGCAGACAAATTGGTTGTAGGGTTTGTTCTTCCTGAGGGATTCGTACAACCAGTGGGTGATTTGTTTTCGACCCCCATCGATGTAGCCCGTTCCGGTGAAATCATTCCTTAGGATGTCGTTCCAGAATGTGATCCAATGCTCGGCATAGGCTTGATCGCGGGAGAGAAGGTCCTCGACCAAACGGGTCCGCTTGTCGCTGGAATCATCCTCGAGGAAGGTTTTCAATTCGTCCGGAGGGGGTAAGAGACCGATCGAATCGAGGTAAGCGCGACGCGCGAAGCGTCGGTCATCGACGATGTCTGGAAAGTCGATTTCATTCTTTTGGAAGTAGGAAACGAGAAGATGGTCGATCGGGTTGTCGGAGTGGATCGCCTTGGCGGCGGGGACAATCACCTCCCGGGGTTTGACCTCGGCTTCTTTGAAGCGACCGAGAGTAATGCCGGTTGGCCATGGGAGGCCCTGGTCGATCCAGGCGCGAATGAGGCCCACCTGTTCATCGGAGAGAGGTTCGCCTTGGGGGGGCATCTTGGTGGAGGGATCCACACCGCTAATGACATGAGTGAGATAACTCTTTTCGCTGTTCCCAGTTTCGACCACAATCCCGGAGTCGGATCCAATCAGGACGAGGTCGCGGACATCGATGCGAAATCCGCCCTCGGCTTTCCCGCGAGCGTGACACTTGGTGCAGTTCTCGCGGAAGATGGGTTCGATATCCTCCTCGAACGAGACCGCCCGTTTGGCGGAGGGGGGATACTGGGGCTCTTCCGCTGCCGCGGGGGCGGAAAACGGGAGGGTCATAGCGACAAGAAGCCCTGGCAAAGATTTCCGAATTCGATTCATCATTGACAATTCATCCTCAAAAACCTAGAAAGTTCCGAACTAAATCATCCTTCAACATCTACCATTCTAATATACAGTTCATCAGGTCGGAGTGGCAAGTTGGGGGAGGGAAAGTGCGAGGAGTCCGCGTGGGTAGGGAAAAGGTCTTAGCCTTTTCCAAGATTGCTTTTCGCATCTTGGGAATACTCTTCACCTTAGCCTCAGTCTCTTTGATCCGAATGGACCCTATTGTCCAAAACATGGTGGAACGAGACTCTTTTTGGGGAAAACTCCTATTTTCGCCCACCCAGTCGCCACTCTTAGAAGGTCAGCCTGGAACATTTGCTTTTGGAATTATATTCCTCCTGATGGGAGCGGTCCTTCTGAACCTTTCACTTTTCTTAGGGAGAAACGAGGGGCATCTCGGAATGTGTGCGGATGAATTCAGCCCAGAGATTCAAGACCCCCGTCCCTCCGAATTCCTCATACCGTTGGCTGTAGCGTTCCTAACCCTGGGCATTTTTTGGCTCACCGAAATGTGGGGCATTCACTCGAATTGGATGGTTTTGTTCTGGTGTTTTTCCTTGTTCTCAGTTTCGGTTTTTCTTTTTATTCGGGACAATGCCCGGAGAGTATCTTTTTCAGTTCAAATCAATGGTAGTGAAAGCATCGGACTTATTTTTCTATTCACCATCGGCCTCCTCGTATGTGCGGCGGGACTCAACTCATGGAAATACTCGTTCATAGGAGATGAATATGCATTCTTGTGGCCAGCCGAAAAGATGGCACGGGAGGGTATACACAATTTCGATTGGTTCGAAGCGAGCGGAGTTTATGGTGATGTTCCCAATGGACTAACTGTATTCCAAGGGTTCATGATTAGTATCTTTCAATCAGATAACTTTGGTTGGCGATTCTCCTCCTCTTTTAATTCAATGGTTTGCCTGTTTCCGATATACTTTATTATTCGACATCTCCTTTCTGGTAAGTATCCTCACCCAAGGATTGCTGCGGGTATTGGTACCCTTTGCTTTGTTTTCTCTGAACAGACTCTTGATTGGGCGCGAATCGGTAAACCGTGCAACGCGACAATGGTCCCCGTAGTCTATTGTCTCGTTTTCTATTTAATGGGAAGAGCGAGGGATTCCTCTCTACTCTATTTCCTTGCAGCCGTAACTTGTGGAGCAGGACTGCTATTCTATATCTTAGGAACATTGATTTCAGGAGTCCTGCTGGGTGGCTTTTTGATTGGAGGATTAGTTTCATTCTATGTCGATCATAGAAGATTCCATTTTTCTTCAGTTATTCCAATCATACTTGTGGTTTCGGGATTCATGATTGCAGCCGCCCCGAACATCGTTCAAGTCGATGCTCTGCAGCACCTCTTCGAAAAGAACTTGATGTCTAAAGAGGACGTAGGGACCTTCGAGAGCAAAGTACGGAAAACGATGCAAACCTCGGGTATGTTTCTCCATTTCCGAGCACGCGATCATTTTCTTTGGGGGAATGTATTCGATCCGATCACCGCGTTCTTGGCCGCTTTATCATTCGGCGCTTTTTGGCGAATCGGATTGAGAAGGTCGCTGGCTTTGCTCTGGATTCTCATAGCTGTGGCGATTTGTACGGGAGGATTGAGTCAGTATGGATATCCCCCCCTTACGAGAACCCTATCGATGACCATCCCCGTATCGATTCTGGCAGGGGTTGGAACAACGTTCCTCATGGTTGGAACAAAGCGGATATCGTTCTTCCTTGTCCTCCCAATTGTTTTTATGGTCCCAATCTATAATCACGTAAAACTTGAACACTTCAATCCTTACAAACGGAACCTCGAATACATTGGAACATTTCTTAAGCCTGTTCAGGAAGGTTCTTCAGAATCTTCTCACATCTTCATTTTCCCGAAAGGACATAACCCATATCTAGCAGAGTCTATTGCCGAATCTTATGGGTATGAGAATCGTGTCTATTTGCTCGAAGAAGGACCGAGTTTACTTTCGTCTCTGAACCAGGTGATCCTAGATCATGAGAGTAAACCGCAGATCCATATTATGGTCACATGTCAAGACAAGACTGTCATCAAGAGGTTTACTGAAAACAACGAATTAGAATTGCCGACGGGGTTCACGAGATTTTCTAAGCCCGAACGAAATCCAGATGCAGATAGATGTCTTCCGGTGTGGTTGGAAAACCCTTTTTTGCTGCTCATAAATCATTTAGAAAAATAACTTTAGATTCGTTGGGTTAGTAGGATACTTTGACAGGATAGGTTACCAATTCGAGTAAAAATAACCCTTTGATTGGTTCAGTTATACCTAGAATCCGCCTCTCTTTTGTTCTATCATAGTGTCGTTTTACAAAATGCATATCGGTTCTTCTAATAACGAAGGGGGATTCAAGATGCGAAGTGCTATTCGGAAAGTGGCCGTATACACATTCAGCCTTACACTTGGCCTTTCCCTATTTGATTTAGACTCCGTTTGGAGTTTCTCTCCCAACACTCCCTTGTCCGAAGCCAACTTAACAGTCAAAGGTGAAAGCAATGGTGACTGGGCGGGGTGGAGCGTAGCCGCACTGGGGGATGTCAATGGAGATGAGGTTGATGATTTCGCGATCGGTGCCAAAGAGAACGATTATAATGGCAACACGGCTGGACAGGTCTATGTAGTGTTTGGCCGGAAGGAGGGATTTCCATCGACCCTTAATTTGGCATTCGCTGACGCATCCTTTGTCGGGGAGGATATGGTCGACCGTGCGGGCTTCGATGTAGCTGGTGTAGGGGATGTGAACCATGATGGACTCAACGACATTCTTATTGGTGCTCCGGACGACGATGATGGTGGAACAAACGCGGGGCAGTGTTACCTGATTCTTGGCAAAGAACAGGGGTGGGCGATGCGAACAAACCTTGCGGACTCCGATGCTTCATTCGTTGGTGAATCGAGCGGAAATGTTGCGGGGTTTGCTGTTTCGGGGGTGGGTGATGTAAACGGAGATTTTTACGACGATTTCATTATTGGCGCTCCTTGGAATGAGGGTAGAGGACAAGTTTACTTGATCCTTGGCAAAGAGAATGGATGGGAGATGCGCACTCCATTAGCAGACTCTGACGCTTCATTCCAAGGAGAAACGGGAGGCAGTGACGCCGGCTGGTATGTTTCCGGAGGTGGAGACTATAACGGTGACGGACTCTGCGACATATTGATTGGAGCCCCGAAATGGGGGGGCGCTCTGGGACAAGCCTATGTCATATTCGGCAAAGAGACTGGGTGGGCAATGAGAACGAGTTTGAGCGAATCAGACGCCTCCTACATTGGTGTGGAATCCGGTGAGGAAGTGGGTTGGAGTCTGTCGGATGTGGGGAATGTCAACGGAGATGAGTACGATGACATTCTCCTGGGTGCTCCGGGAGACCAAGACATCGGTTCTACAGCCGATAATTCCTACCTCATCTACGGTCGAGAGGACGGTTGGCAACGAGGAATTTCTGCGACTCAAGCTACAGCCATGTTCGTCGGAGAAGAGAGTGATGATGAGTCCGGATGGAATGTAAGTGGAGCAGGCGATGTCAATCGAGATGGTTACGCCGATTTCCTCATTGGAGCATTCCGCAGCAGCGCAAATGGATTCCGATCAGGGAAGGCATACCTCTATCTTGGTCACTCCGGAGATTATGAAGGCAGTTTCGACCTCTCCGTTCCGCATGCATCCTACATTGCCGAGTTCCCGGGGGATGAGGCGGGTTGGTCGGTCTCAGCACTTGGGGATATCAATGGGGATGATTTTCAGGACTTTGGTGTTGGAGCAAAGCAAAGAGAAAACGGAAAGGGATATGTCTATGTCATATATGGGAATGACTCCCCCTTCGTTCCGTTCGTAAAGAATCAAAACCTGTCGACTGGTGACATTCTGACCTCAGTATTCGATGGACTTAATTCGAACCGTGGAGGGCTATACCTCTGGAATCATGAAACGGGCACATCAGAAATCTTCTCCCAATCCGATCTGTATTTCGATCCGCAAGGTCTCGCAATCGGAGATTCGGGAATTTGCTATCTGGCTGATGATGACGCAAAACCGAATAATCAGGGTCCGGGAGCGGCGGTGTTCGCGGTTAATCTCTCAACAGAGAAAGTGGATGTCGTCTCAACAGACGACAAACTGGCTTCACCATCAGCAATCGTCATCAAAGAAGACGGAAACTTGTATCTGGTCGATTGGGATGCAAACCCGAATGGTTTCGGACATAACACTGGTGCGGTTTTTGAAATAGATGTTAGCACGGGAAGCGCAGAAACCTTTGCGGCTAATGATAGGTTTGGATTGCCATTTGATCTTGCGGTCAGCGCCGGAGGTCAAATGGCTTTGGTGGATAGGGACCCCTTCTTGGGAGATGCTATTGGTGGCGGTGTCTTTCTTCTTGACCCAAATACGGGAGCCGTTCTAGTAACGTTTAACTCGTCAGATTGGATCGGTCCGGAGGGAGTCTTCTTCATTGATGAAAACACACTCCTTGTCTCTGACTCGTTCGGCAATCAGATCCATAAGTTGGATCTGACAACTGGCAACTCAACGGTTCTTTCTGATTCTCCTTTCTTGAGCGCGCCACGGAGGATGATTTGGAGTCCTGATGGTGATGTTCTCGTATCGGGACGAAGAGTGGTAAAAATCAATCCAACTACTGGTGAAACGGTGCCTGTATTAGGCATCCCCCAGGGTGAACACGTGGGAATCGGGTTGATTCCGGATATCCCCCCCTTCAATGGCGGTGGTCATTCGGGAACTCCAATACCCTCACCAACCCCCACAGAGACACCCACACCGACAAACGCCCCACCCACCGCGCCGGTTGTCCAGATCTCTCCGGAGGAACCAATGACATTCGATGACCTCATCTGTCAGGCGACTGGGAGTGTTGATCCAGAAGGCGGATCGGTCAGTTATGGCTTTCAGTGGTTCCGCGATGGGATCGCTCAGAACGAGACGGAGTTCGGAGAAGAGACCACATCGGTGATCGAGCACAGCGAGACAAGTCGCGATGAAGTCTGGCGATGCCTGGTGACCGCAAGGGACGATGCGGGAGAAACTTCGACCGGCGAAGATGAGGTCACTATACAAAACACCCCTCCGACTCAGCCGGTCATAAAGACTCTTCCGGAAAATCCACTCCCTGGCGATGGAATGGCTGTGTTGATCACCACTCAGAGTACCGACGCCGATGGCGACTCGATTGTCTATCTGTTCGAATGGTTCCGGTTAACTCCGGAAGGAGAATGGGACCGTCGGCCTGAAGTGTCCGGCAGTCTATCTCCCTTCGCGCCAGGAGAACCGGAGATTTCGGGGCTATACACAGCCGGCGAGACCTGGAAAGTCGAGGTCACTCCGCTCGAGTCTCGATCACTCTCCAAGCGCCTGGGATCCAAAGGCGTGGGTGTGATCGCCGGATTGCCGGGTGTCGACCGTTGGATTGTCCTTCCCGATTTTGCCGGGGACGGGAAGGTGGATGTGCACGACATTCTCCGTTTTGTCGAAATGTGGCATGAAGAACAGAGACTTGAAAACAAATCGGATCACCTCCAAAAGGGAGGGTCGCCTTTCGAAGGTCCTCCAAGGGTCCGCGATCTGATTTTGGTGTCTCCCTTGGGCTGGCAGGGCAAGCCCTAGGTTTAGGACCGGTCTTTTGAGAGAGACCGTCGAACGCCCCGTTCTTCCTTGAGGGAAGGACGGGGCGGCCCTGACCCTCTTCATCTCCCTCCTTGTTCAAACGGTGCCTGATTGTGTTTATGATCCCGCCTATGATGTCCGAAAAAGAACCATTGCCCGCACTTGAAACCTTCAAGAACCAATTCCCCGAAAGGGATTACGAGATCCGAATCGAATGCCCGGAATTTAACTCGGTCTGTCCGAAGACCGGTCTTCCGGATTTCGGAACCCTGGTTTTCACCTACCATCCGAGCCAACTGTGTGTGGAACTGAAAGCGCTCAAACTGTATCTGGTCGCCTATCGCAACCGAGGGATTTTCTATGAGCATGTCACTAACACCATTCTGGAGGATTTTGTCGCGGCTTGCAGTCCGAAGAGCGCCATGCTCGAGGCAACCTTCACACCGCGTGGGGGGATCACCACCAAGGTGACAGTCCGCTACCCCGAAGGTTTTTCTGAAGGGGATCGATAGATCCCTCGTTCAGTCCCTTTCAACCCAGATCGCCGAATGAGGAGACAGGGTCGGGAAGTTGTCTTTCGATCTCGCTCATTCGGTATCCGAACCCGGGACCGGTTAATGAAGAGAGA
>JAJDBZ010000692.1 GCA_029261095.1 Candidatus Omnitrophota bacterium
ACCCCCGAGAGAAACCAACCATTGACCATCCATCTCGGGAGAATCTGAGCCAATGCCACATCGGCTCTTTGCGCCGCCCGCGTTCCAAGGACAACTTTTTGGATTACGGGCGTTCCTATGAGAAAATCCACGTTCCGAATTCGGATCGATTCCAATTCCTGATGACTTAAAAGCGCCTTGAGCATTGGCCAACTGAAATCGTGAACATGGGGTGTATCAGTCAGGGTGACTGAGTCGGTCTCGTTGTATTCTTTTTTATATCTGAGGGATTCGGATACTCTCTGGTACGTCTCTGTCTCTCCCCAAGAGCGACGGACCTTCTTTCGCACCCAATGCACCCACTCCGCCGCCCCGTAGCCATTGGGTAGATCGCCCAGGATGAGGCATGGTTTCGAGGCATGGCCTATGAAATTACCGAGAATTTCACCGGAATTCTCTAGATGCTCAAGAATGGCCGCCACCACAATGACATCGAACTCCCCGGGTATCGAATCATAGTCGGATTCGTATAGATCGAAAAAGTAAGTCTGAAGGTTTGGGAATGAGTTTTCCTTGTCGAGGTATTCGAGTGACTCGGACCCGTTGTCGATTCCCAAAACCTGGTAGCCGGTGTGAGCAAAGGCAAGGGCGTTCTTCCCGACTCCGCAAGCAACATCCAAAATCCGAATCTCCTCGCGACTCTTTCCGATTTCAGAACGAAAGGTCTCAATCTGTTCAATGAAGAATCGAACACGGTCTTTGAATAAATCCTGGAAGTTCGCGTGCCCGACCTGCGGAAGCTCCGTAAAGATACGGTCGATGTCGATGTCCACTTTGTCGACGATTCTCCTTCCGGTTGATCGGTCACGCGCGTGCCACGCCTTTGCTGAGGCTACCACGAATCGGAGGGGATGTACCCTAAACAGCCTTCAAGATTTGTGGTAATCCTTCCACAGTTCGGAGAAGAGGAATATGAAAGAATACCAGTCCGAGTTTATCTCGTTTCTTGTGAAGATTGGCGCTCTTAAGTTTGGGGAATTTACCCTCAAAAGTGGTCGGGTGTCCCCCTATTTCTTCAATAGCGCCACCTTCGATTCCGGACACGCCATCGACCGTCTCGGATTTTTCTATGCTTCACAGATCGTACAAATAGAACCTCGACCCACAGTCGTATTCGGTCCCGCTTATAAGGGCATCCCGCTCGCTGTTGCCGCTGCTATTTCCCTCAAACGAGATTTCGGCATCGAGGTCGCTTATTGTTTTGATAGGAAAGAAGCCAAGGCTCATGGCGATAGGGGCCTGCTTGTGGGTAGAACTCCGGGAGAGGGTGACCGGATGGTGATGGTCGACGATGTCATTACGGATGGGGGTACAAAAGTGGAAGCAGTCGAACGGCTGAAAACCCTTTCACCGGCCCCGGTCACTGATGTCGTCATCGCACTCAATCGCCTCGAGAAAACATTGGATGGAGACGATCCTGTGGCTCGACTCGAAAAGAATCTAGGATTAAGGGTCCATGCCATCGCCACCATCGACCAGGTATTGGAATCCCTCGAGGGGAAAGAAATTGATGGGAAAGTCGTTCTCGATTCCGAGACAAGCAACCGAGTCAGATCCTATCGCAAAGATTACGGTGTCGATGAAGACTGATTGTTCCCAAACCGGCGTGGAGGTCTTGAATACAGTGCTGGAATCCAATCGAATTGATAGAAGAACTTTCCTCCAGGGTACTGCTGCTGCGGGGATCTTCGCGCTCGCGGCCTCGAGATCTCAAGCAAAGGATGAACCCATGAAAAAGAGAAATATTAAACTCGGGTTCGACAACTTTTCCGTCCGCGCGATGAATTGGAATGCCGAACAACTCATCGAATACGCCGCCTCTCAAGACCTCGATACAGTCTTGTTCTCTAACCTGGGGGTCTACGCCAGTCATGACGAAGACTACCTGAAAACGGTTAAAGAGCTCGCTGAACGGAACGGGATCGAGATCCATGCTGGAACCAATTCGATCTGTCCAACCTCCGGCTCTTTCGAAGACCGGTATGGAGATGCCATCGAGCATCTCGAACTTTGCCTACGAGTGGCCAAATCACTTGGTTCGCCAGTGCTCCGTTGCTACTTGGGAAATCGAGGAGACCGTGACTCCGATGGTGGAATCTATCCGCACATCGAAAAAACCGTCGAGGTGTGTAAGCAGGTTGAGTCCCGATACATGGACGCTGGCGTGAAGATCGCAATCGAAAACCATGCCGGCGATATGCAGGCCTGGGAACTCGTTGACCTCATCGAAGCGACTGGAAAAGACTACGTCGGAGCCACTATCGATTCGGGCAATGCGACATGGACAGTCGAAGACCCCTTCCTATCGATGAAACAACTCGCCCCCTACGCCGCATCCACCGGGATTCGTGATAGCGCGGTGTGGGAGATCGAAGAGGGGGCGCGGGTGGTCTGGACCAATGTCGGGGATGGAAATGTGGATTGGAACGCCTACCTCGATTTCTTCGAGGAGAACTGCCCTGGAGTCCCGATCCAATTGGAAACCATTTCTGGAGCCAACAGACCCTTTGAGTATCTCAAGTCAGAGTTCTGGAGGACCTACCCCAAGGCGAGAGCGTCTGATCTCGCGGGGTTTGTAGCATTCGCCAAACAGGGCTCGGCCTATACCCCTCCACCAGGAAGACCGAGTGGAGAGAACTCGGAAACTTTGAAGCAGGAACAACAACTCTTCGACCTGGAACAAAGCATCAAGTATTGCAAGGAAACTCTGGGACTTGGGTTAAAATGAAGTTTCGACAAGAATGAGGAGCGGGTGAAACAACAGAGGTTGTCATTCTTTATGCTACCCGCTTGGGGGAGTCGACGTGATTACATTCTTTCGGGTACTGGTCATTCTGTTCATTTTTATCGCTCTGTCAGTGACAGTGACTCATGAATTCACGAAACCGTTTTATAGATTCGTGGCGGTATCCGGGTTGGTGGTTCTCTTTTTAACTCTCCTTCTCTTCGCCAACTTATGTGCGGATGTGAAGGATCTGAGGAACAGGGAGAATCCCTACCCTATGGCTCTTTTAGGGGGAGAAAGTGAGTTTAACGAACTCCTTCAAACTTCCAAAGCCAGCAGCCCCATCCCACTCGACAAGATTCCGGTGAGAGATGTCGGTGACAGAAAGTTCAAAGCGGATGCGACCAAGGTTTGTAAAAACTGTAAATGGATCGAAGAACCCGGTCGAAATTGCGCGAAAGACAACCTCTCCTTAGAAGGGATTACGATCAGCGCGGTGGGGTGCCAGTATTGGGCTCTCGGGTTAACTGTCACCGAAGCCGAACCCAGAGAGGATGGCTCCTCAGTCGACAATTCCAACAAGAACGAAGAGGAAACATGAACACCGAGAACAACCAATGGTTTGCCGAGTGGTTTAATGAGGATTACCTGAAGGTCTATTCGCACCGGAATGACGATCTAGCGGCGGAGGAAATCGATTTCATAATCGACACTCTGGATCTCAAGCCGGATCTACCGATTCTCGACCTTGGCTGCGGAGGCGGCCGTCACCTAAGACAACTCTTCTTACGAGGATATCGGAAATCCTATGGCATCGACCTGTCCACATCACTCTTAAGAGAAGCAGCGAAGGAATCGCAGACGAGTGGAAATCTGATCCGCGCCGATATGCGGTCTGTTCCTTTCAAAACGAAATTCCAGGCGGTCCTCTCCTTCTTCACCAGTTTCGGATACTTTTCCACCGAGGAGGAAAACCTAGGTGTCCTTAAAGAAATTCGAAGCCTGCTTTTGTCCAACGGGAAATTTGTTTTAGACCTCCCTTCCATCGCAATCACCAAATCACTCGTCCCGAGATCTGAAAAAGTGATCGGTTATCTTCGAGTGGTCGAAGAACGACAGTACATCGCAAAAACTCGGAGAATGGAAAAACAAATCTCTATCGAAGGGCCGGAAGGGACACAAGAGTTCCTTGAATCCGTTCGGGTCTATTCGTTCCGCGAAATACGACAGATCTTAGCGGAGGCTGGGTTGTCGATGGTGGGAGTGTGGGGGGATTTCAAAGGAAATTGTTTCAGTCATGACAGTAGCCGAATGATTATATTCGGGATGCGAAACGATGCATGCGTGGTTTTGAACGGTTGATGAGGTGTCTTGCTTTGGATGCAATGTGTCTCTAAAGAGAATGGGGGGAAAACTACTTCTTTTCGGTCAGCTGAAACAGAATCCCTTGAAAAGACCGCAAGAGTGGCGGGAGATCGTATTCAAAAATATCGCCGATCTCGAGATTGTCTTGATTTTCGAAAGCAGTTTGAGTTTCTCCAAGGAGTGAGTTGATTTTTTCGAGTAGGGCCATTCCGGTAACTTCCGCCTCCCCCGAAATAGATACAGTTAATGTATTGAGATCATGCCCCAGAACCTGAATCGCCTTCAGGCAACCGTCCACAATGGAGATCCAATAGGTCAGTGCATTCTCCGTACGTTCCAGACCGCTAGTGAGGTTACGAGATTGCAGGTCCTGATTGATCAGTGTGAACTCTTCGATGAGTTGAGGAATCCCCTCTGCCGCCGAGTGTAGGATATTTTCGGCAGTCTCTTTAACCGACTGGGTCGAGACTTCCACTCTTTCAACAGTTCCACGGTCGTGGGAGAGGAAGGACTCATCTTCGAGTTCTAAAAACTGAGTCCCATCGACGGTGATCGAGGTCACCACCTGACTCTCATCCGCACAATACTTGAGAATTCCCTTGACCGCCGCCGAGAAATCGCCCTCGGGTAGGTCGACTTCGGTAGATTGATTGTCGATGACAATGAGCATCCTTGAACTCGTTTCGCTTTATCTAGTATCGGGCCGCATAGCGGAAATTTGGAGATTAATAGACGACAATATTCTCTCTGAAAAAGGATTCTCCCTCGGAGAGAAGAACATCGATCAAGACCTCCACCATTCCCCTATCGAAATGGGTATCGGCATTCTCTCGTAGAAAATTGATGACCTTTTCCATCGACCATGCCGGTTTGTAGGCTCTTTCGGTAACCAATGCGTCAAACACCTCGGCCACAATCAGCAACCTGCTCGGAACAGTCAGGTCGCTCCCTCCAATCTTTTCGGGGTATCCGTTCCCGTCCATCCGCTCATGATGCTGGTAGATCCAAAGCCGAATATCGTTTAACGAACGGATTGGGCCAAGGATTCGATCGCCAATTATCGGGTGAAGTTTCATCTCGCGATATTCGGATTCGGTCAGGGGCCCCGGTTTGAGTAGAACCTGATCTCGGATACCGATCTTACCGATATCATGGAGTATTGAAGCGACTTTCAGTTTATCGAGAATCTCCTGATCCAGTCCGATTTTCTCCCCAATCGCATGTGTATACTTGACCACTCGGTCGCCATGACCCCTTGTGTAAGGGTCCTTCGCTTCGACAGCATTGGCTAGCGCGCGTATGATGGCCATGTAATCGTGATGGAGATTGTCATAAAGACTCGCGTTCTCGATCGCGAAAGTCGCCTGAGCCGCAATCATCCGGAGGGTTTGAAGGTTTCCTT
>JAJDBZ010000693.1 GCA_029261095.1 Candidatus Omnitrophota bacterium
AAGAGACGGATCGCTTCGTCGCCGCTTCGATAGAAAATAACAGTGACTAGAAAACCTGCGAGGAGACAGGGGAAGAATTGCGAAACGACCGTCCGTGTCTTTCTCCGGGTCATCGGGTTCGGGTTTCGAATATAGTGGTATGCGATCTCTCCCATCGCGGTTACCGCCGCGACCGGTCCGACCACACACCAAAAACGGACGAAGGCATGAGGGTCGGTTCCCACCCAGCGTGTCTGGAGCAGCGCCGCCCCGATTCCAACCGCGCCCGAAACTGCCACTGGGAAGGATCGATACCCGCGATACCACTCCGACCGAGCAAGGTGCTCATGAATTTCCGAAACCTGGTCGATTGCGCGGTGTACATTCATGGCAGGTATACTTTATCTCAATTTACTTTGGAATGTCAAGTTCTTGTTTTTCCTTTTTCCAGCGAATTCAAGGGTTGAAGTACAGAGCTAGGGTAGGAATTGAGACTCACAACCCCCTGGCAAGAATACAGCCATTCTTGCCAGGGGATTCGGTACATGAATTGGATTAAAAAAACTTCTTTGCCATTCCGAAGAGATCGTCCATGACGGATCCATCGCCATCGGAGTCGAGGAAAGAAGAAAACAGGTCCATCCCTCCTCCACTCTGAGGGGACGCGCTTTGGGCTTTTTCCAAGCCGAGGGCGCTGGACTTCTGACTCAACGCGCCCATCGCCATTGCGGCCACCATCGGAAGCATTTTTTTCAAGATACCCGCATCGAGCCCAGTCTGGTCAGATGCGTACCCGGCAACATTCCGGCTGACATCTTTACTTCCCAGCAGATGACCGAGGATCTTGTTGCCATCCTGAACTGTTTCCTCTTGTGTCAGGGATCTGGGGTCATTCACATACTTCTGATGGTTCCCTTTCGACAACGCCGCAACCAGAGAAGCGATTCCTTCCGCACTCGAGTTGTTCTTTTTTAAACCTTTGGAAAGTGCGGGAACCATTTGGCTAACCGCATTTTTCGCATCTCTCTCGTCGATGCCGAAATTCTTTGCCAACTCTGAAATGGCTGAACTGTTCTCACCACTCAGAACCATATCCAAGAGTCCCATAATGGTTCACTCCTCAATGATCGTTTGGGAAACCAAGCGTTGCTCGGTTTTTTCTAAATGGACTTGCCCCTGGAGGCAGCTCCAAATAAGGCACGATCGATCAGCCCTTCAGGACAAAAGTGACTTTGAGGTTCACACGGTATTCGCTGATTTTCCCCTTTTCAACGACAACCTTCTGTTCTTGGACCCAGGCCCCTTTTACATTCTGAAGCGTCTTATTGGCGCGTTTGATACCAATCTTGATGGCCTCCTCGAAACTCTTGGGGGATGAAGCGGTGATTTCTGTGACTCGGGCTACACTCATTTTCAGACTCCTATTTTCGTTATTTTGGAATGCAGGCGAATGTGCCTATGGTTACTCATAACCAGTCCGTCTGTTCCGCAGACATAGCCTATGGATGGGGTGGAACTGCGTCAAGGTTATTTTGGACGGCATCGGGACGTCAGTCGACGAAGATCGCAAACGGGATTTCTGGTGGACGTTCTTTCATCACCCCCTTACTATGGTTCGGTAATCCTCACTCAGGGAGGACTCGATGTTACGATACACCTGCATGTTGCTTGGAATGGGGCTCTGCCTCTCACTGTCTGGAGACGGGGAGGCTCAAACTGTGGAAGATCTATTCCTCTTTACGGTCAATTGGAATCAGACGGATGTGGTCATTGGTCCGATGAGTCAAGACTTTGAGCCGCCAGACCTGCTTTGTGTTCTCGCGGGCGAATGTCAAATCCATTCCAACGGAGGCGAGATGCGAAGCCTCTTGCTTTTTGATGACATCCGTATCTCAAGCCTTGAAAGCGATCCCAACACACAGTACGCCACTTCCGAGTTCGACTTGGGGAACGATTCCTATGAATCCGCAGCCCTGGTGGTCGATCTCGATTCGACCTGCTTCCCTTTCGAGGAGTGGACCGATCCACCCGATGGAGAATTCTGGCCGGCGGACTGCGACGCCATCGACCGGGCTTTCACCTTCGAAATCGATGGGGGAGGAGGTCAAATCGGTTACGAAGTCGTGCGCGCCATCACTCCCTTCGGTGGTCCAATGCATTTTGAAGTGGACCTAACCCATTTGGCCAATGCGCTTGCCGGAGTTCACTTCATCACTGTCTTCATCTCCACTCGTTCGGATTCCTCGGGTCGGTTTACTGGCTCCGCGGGGGGTTGGAATGTCACTGCGCGGCTCGATCTCATCACCGGACCTCCCACCAAAAACGTTCTCGCGGCGGTGCCTCTCTGGAATGGAAGTTACAAACCCGACACGCAGCCTCCACAGGTCTCCTTTACGATTCCCGAGGGTGTGAATGAAGGTTTCATTGAGTACCGAGTTACAGGACATGGCAGTGGTTCAGACATGACGGGGGACTGTTTCGGCGGTGCCGAAGAGTTTTGCATGAGGCGGCATCTCCTCTTTGTCGATGGGGAGATGATTGATGAAACCATTCCCTGGAACCCGAATGGCGGCGCCTGCACTTTGACTCAGGGCGATGAGTTCGAGTACTGTTTGGAGAACCCGACCGGTTTACCCGCCTCAGTGACAGCTCCCCGCGCCAATTGGGCCCCGGGCGAGGTGACTCCACCGATTCTCCTTACCTCGCCGGACCTTCTCGAACCGGGCAACCACACCTTCTCTTTCGAGATCGAGAATGTCGCCGTGGGGGGTGGCTGGAGCGTCTCGGCGATCTACTACGCGCTCGGGCCATGACCCTGGACCAGGGGCTTCAGTCTGTCGGAAAAGCTTGTCGACTCTTCGGGAAAATGAAGAACCTCTCAATACCTCCGGTAAATCCAGGTCATCACAAGGACATTGGCCAATAACGGGGTGAGAAGAAGCAAATCCTCGATTCTCTGATTCGGAATTCGACCCATCATCCAAAAGGTTCCGAACAATAAGAACGGGCCAATAAGTACCAAAACGAATGGGTCGGTTTCGGGCTCCGGACCGTCCGCGTTTGGGATACGAATTCCTCCAGGAGGTCTACAAAACGATTTCTCGCATCCTCGAATATCCAACGGCAAGGGAGATTTGATTGGTTATTTGGTAAAAGGTATGCCCAGGTCCTTACAGATTTTCCGTGCGAGCCGATCTTCAATTTCCGTATGACGTGGAACCGCCGATCTCCTATTCTCTTGGGGGTTTGACCACCAGGAGTGACGGGACCCTTCCCGGACAAAGACACAACCTTGCCCCAAAAGGTGCTTTAAGAACGCTTTTCGCTTCACAGCGTCAGCGGTTCTTCCTCATAGTCGGGGGCCGCGAATTCGAGTGCCTCCTCGCGGTTGAAATTGACCGCTTCACGAAGGGTGATTTTTAATGTCTCGAGAAGTTCCTCCCGAGTCCGTTCCTGACAATTGACTCCGGGAATCTCCTCGATCCATCCAATCCACCATTCGCCACTCTGCTTGGTAATTGCGGTGTAGGTGTTAGCCATAGCGATTTCTTCCTGATTCTTGAGGTTTTCTCAGTATGCCTCAACTGATCGGAATCATGAAGACCTCCTCAATACCTCCGGTACATCCACACCATGGCCCAGATTCCGTATGCGTATATAAGCGAGAAGAATGGGATGAAGTATGCGGCGTCGAAATCGGGTTGCCTCAAGGGGATCCACAACATCAGTGTGAAGATAAGAAGCGCCCCCACCGCCACCCCCGTCCCTTCCGGGTCGATTTCTCTGGCCCCGGCTTCACGTGGGGTGATTGGGGCCGCCATCTTGAGGCAGACAGGAACACCCGAGGCAACCAGCGCGGTCATCATCATCGGGAAGAACCAACGCATCGAAAAGTTTCCGTTGCCAGCCTCGAAGACCGACATGAAAAGCCCCATTCCGCCAGCCGCACCCAACAAGAAAAACAGAATCGTCGCGATGGGTGGAAGGGTTCCGACCGGCAGAATCTGGCAGAAACGAATTCGGTGAAAGAGCCGCCAAGCAAGAATCCCGAGAACCAACAACGGAAACAAGAAGAGGGTGGTGGTGAGAGTTGCCAAGACAAAAGCAGACCCATTGCCATCGCCTCCAAATCGATCATGAAATCCGCCAAACGCTTCGGCGACAATGAGGGGAGAAACTGCAAGAACAAACGCACCGAGCGCCGCAAGCGCCGGATTGAGGAGAGTAGTAACACTCGAGAAACCAGCGGTTTCTTGACTGACCTCCTCTCTCGATAGGAACGATGTCGGCGCCGGCGGTGAAGAGACTGTGCTTGGGTCCAGTGAATCTCTGGGGTGACTGGCTTTGGTGATTCCCCAGGCGCAGAGCCAAGAGAATAGAGTGGCCGGAACGAGGATCGCAAAAAGAACACTAGATGATGGCAGATCGGCGATCCACTCGTTGGCGGGTCCCATAAACTTCGGTTTAAAGAAGAAAAAGTAACTGAACGTCATCGCTCCAACAACGACCAAATTGGGTAAGAGTGAGAGGGTTCGATCGAGCCAGCGTCCTAACCAGAGCGAGAGCAAAGCGCCCCCAGAATAGAGGCACCCCTGGACGAATCGGGAGAGGAGCCAGAGAGCGGTCAGTTGCGCAAGAATCGCTCGGTCCCAAGAAGAAAAATGGAAGAAGACAAGAGCGGGGAGGAGCACCAGAATAAGACTGACCGCGCAGGAGTCGATCAGCCGGAGCAAGAATCTCTTGTCCCTTTTAAGGGGGAGCGGGTTCAGCGCCTTCGCCTCGGTTCCTCCCGAAAGTGCGAATCCAGTCACGAAACAACCCTGGAAGAAGAGGAAGTAAACCAGAGGAAGCAGCCCATAGAAGGGATACTCCCTTTCCAGTCTTCCATTCACAATATCCGGCCACCCATAAATGAGAACGCTCAACTCCAGCACAACGACCCACCAGAGGCCCAACGCCGCAGGCCATACACTCACCAACGAGCGAGGGACCAACTTCAAATAATGAAACCGAGAAAGTTCACGTGTGTTTTTCATTGTTAATATCTCCGGTACATCCAGGTCATCGCCCAGAGG
>JAJDBZ010000694.1 GCA_029261095.1 Candidatus Omnitrophota bacterium
AAGGTCGGGTGTCGCCAAGCCCTTCTCGACATTCCAGCCTGGGAAGGAGTCGACCATCGCTTCAAGGCGGTCGAGGGCTGAGTTGTAGGCCTCACGGTTGTGGCTGAAGCTCTTTTTATTGTTTCTAAGGAAGCGAAGCAAGCGAACGGCTGTCACATTCTTATTTTGTTTCTTGATGGCTTTGGCCGCGATTTGGATGACAGACATGATTCGGTGATAAAGAGTTTGATATTGACCCAATGTGTTGATGGTTTCGCCAAGATTTTTGTCGAATGGGAAACCAGAGTCGGGTTCGAAAAAGTTGAAAGGGGCGGTTGCTGCGTCGAGGTGGAGACCGCTGGTAACATACCGAAAGAGGTATTCGAAATCGTGACGGGCCTCAATAACCAGAGCACTGGAAGATTCGATTTCCTGGAGGGCAAACAGCGACGCCCCACGGGTTTTTCCTGTATTCTGTTTGCCCAACACAAGGAAATTGACTGGGGTCGACGGGTATGTCACCGGATTGCCCGCTCCAGCCTCCACAGTGGTTCCGATCTGGTAGGATCCCCGATTGGCCTGTTCAGGTGAGGGCGGCGGGCATGGAGATTGAATGGAGAGCAACTCCAGTTCTCGCGATTTGATCATTGCGAGGAGAAGTTCTTCATGCTCAGGAGTCTGTACACCTCTCCTCATAAGGATTAGGAGGTTTCTGTAGCGGTTACGCGCTAAGAGATTGAGGCGTTCTCCTTCCCTCAAATATAACTCATAAGATAAACCGGTCTTCTTCGCGTCATTCATGTACGTTTACCCGCTTGCTCCGGAGTAGAGACACAAGCCACCAGAATGCAGATTTGGGAATTTCGATCCGACGGCAGAAGCGGCAATAACGCTCACCTCTCCATTTCTTGGCGTGCTGCTTACAAAGAGGAATCTCACATCGGTGGCATTCGTAGTGGGTGCGAGCAAGCCTTGTGGGACAGTGTTTCTTTCCACACTGTGGGCCAAAGTCCTCGACCGATCGAATAATCTGACCGTCTGTCATTATGAAATCGGACGATGTCTCATTGCGAATCGATTCATTCTCATCAACATACACCTCTTTGGTTTTTCCGATTCGGATGATCTCTTCAGCATCAAAATCTCGAATGGTGATCATGTCCTGGGTACGTTCGATGGGTTCCATCTTATTTACTTCCTTTCTTTCAGATTTAAGTCGGAGTGGATTCCGTTGAGGGCTAAAGCCCTTGTTAGTCGTTCTAAATCGATCTCGTAAACTGTCACTGGATGTTTGCTGGAAACGGGATGGACGCACTTCGTGGTATCGCGGGTGCGGAAGGTCTTGGAAATGACACCGTTGTTTCCAAGAAGGAAACCGTGCCTTTGAGGAAGAGTTTTTGTGTTCGCAAACTCAGAGATGAAGGTGGCGAGGTCGCTCGCAACGACCACCAAGGAAGATGACTCCAAATCCCCTTCATGGGTTTCGAAGTAGGCCAGCGTTCCGGCCAAGGCAAGTAGAGACGGATCGGTGGCGACGCGCTCGCTTCTTTGGTTGGCCACCTGGTCCGCCATCATCACCTCTAGGTCCGGGGTAATGGGGGCTTGGGCAGTATCTGAGGAGTCGACGCAGCGAGCGATCGCCAGGATTGGCGCCCACTTCTCGATTGCCCGCCCGGAGAAAGGCGAATCCTTAATTACCGACTCATATGCCTAGAGAATATTCTGGAACATGGTCAGAGACAGCCACAAACTGTGGTCCACTATCCGGGTGATGCGCTCGACCTCACGTTCGGGAAGGAAAAGTGGCAACGAGGAGTTCGAGGGTGCAATATTGATGAAGATGCTACGATCCTTCACCGCCTCAGAGGCGTGGTCACGAATCTTAAATGTGAGGCCGAAGAGATTCTGCTGGAGCAGGCATTGATCAGATCCGGCTAATAATCGAGTCGATCCTCTCTTATAACTTCCCAAAACGACCGGATGATTAGGGTCCTCAAGAGGTTCATCGATCAATATGGTACAGGGATTGAGGTGGCGGGCACGGGCCAACCCTGCGATTGTGCTAATGGAGGAAAAAATTCCAGATCGGCAAATTCTCGAAAGTAGATGGAAGAGAGTGCTTTTACCTGAGCCTATCGGACCGGTAACCTCGATGATCGGGACTGCAGGAAAAATACGAATCAAATAGGAAAGGAATACGATTACCGAGAGCAAAGAGACATGCAAAGGATTCGGAAGCCAAACGTGATCCTGAATGAATGAGTGTATTGAATCGAAGTGACCTCGCAGAGTCGTAGGCGGGAGTCCACCCTTTGAGAATTGGGATAGCGAGGATTCAGTCCAAAGAGGGAGATTGGGAGGAATGATTTGTCGCAGACCTTCATCGCTTTCTTGGATGTAGTCGGGGTGGGGGATCAATCCTTGTTCCTTCATAGGAATGAAATCGGCTTCGATGGCTTCCCGATCGGATGAGACGATTTTCGCCACTCGGGGGTCTACGGGATCGCTGATCGTTTGATACAGCGTATTGCCTATCAAGTCGGTGGATGGACGGATTATTTCGAGGTTGGGCATGAATGATCCTCCCTTAGACAATTCCTCTGTTAAGTGTGGAACATGGTATTCAGAAAACTTTGGGATTCTTTGGAGTGAAAAGGGGAGGGGGCAGAAGTGACTCTACCCCCTTGGAGATGTATTTGATTAGTCCTGGTATTCAATCAATAGGAACTCACCGGGGATGATCAGCTTTAACCAGCTGTTCTCACTTTCAATTCCAAAACCCTCAGGAAGAAGTTTTCGGAGGTTGACAAGAGTGTCATCAACTGAACCCATTGTTGGCGCGTTTGTCTTTTCCTCGAACCTCTGAATACTAATAGGAAGAAGTTTCTTATAGGCTGATCCGTTATTGATCATCAACCCATAGAGGATAGCCCGCATACGATTGTTGAAGTTTGTAGTGTCCGGAAGCCCGCCAATCCACAGAAGATTCTTCATTTGATCATAGATCATGCAGATCTCACCCCGGATGAGCATCTCACTATTTTTAAAGTGCTCACGACAGACCCAGGTCGCGTTTTCAGGAAAAGACAGAATCTTTGCCCTCAAGATTGCCGGGATCTCAACCTTGAATCCACTAGATGTGGTGCATAAGAAATCCTGTTCTACGGTAAACGGGCCCCAACGATATTTCCAGAGGAAACGCCCAACAGACCGCAGCACATCAAGGAACTGCTTAAGGTGTTCATCCGATTTAGTGAAGGCCATTACCTCTCGTTCAATGTCTGTGGTGGGCGCCTTCCCCATACAGAGTTTGACGAAGGCGTATAAGTACTCTTGTATCTCACGATTAGTCATAGTTTTTCTCCTTGTGTTTCGCATTTCGAATCGACGACGTGTGATATTTTTCTCATGCCTCCTCTAAAGGGGCTGAACGTATGCCACTGTTTGATGGGCAATGAGATTTTCCGTTGGATAAGATTCCCGTTTACTGTAACAAGGGAACTGTGTTTGCTTGGACGAAAACCGGTTAGATCATTCCTTGACCGAACGAGGAGTCCCTGAAGGAACATTAAGAGCCGTGTTGCTGTCCTAGTGGATAGTGGAGATGGACCGAACATATGATTCTTCCTTTCTCGTCGAAAGGGTCGGCTGCTGAAACGGATTGACGAAGCCCCGTCTAAGGGGTAATTTCGGCAATTGCTTTACAGTCCCGGGCAGTCGACCTTGAAGACGCTGTTTGGGATTTGGACAGTGTCGGGTCCGCATGGCCTTGCGGGCCCGCCATTCTGTTTACTGGTATTCTTTTCTAAACCTCCTTTCTCTCGGACAATGCGCTAAACCCCTCCAGCGCATGTCGAGGCTGTCTTCCGGGCGTACCAGAACTGCGACCGTTCTTTGCGCAAACTTTCCCTCTCACAAAGAAAGCCCTCAACAGTGGATGGTCCTAACCTTAGTTTACTTGATCAACATTAGGCAAGCAATCGAAAAATGATTCATTTCTTTGATCGTGATAAACGACGTTTTTTCGTTAATTATCGATATTTGTTTTTGAATGGATCTTGATTGCTTGAATCCTTGAGAACCAATAAAATGAGGAATTTGAAATTCCTTTCTGGACATTCTATACTTTCGTTATGGCTGACAGAAGAATAAAAACACGGAAGAACCCTGATGGTGTTTTCTTCTCGATGTTTCACTTCGAAATAGAGTTGTGGTTGTGTACGGGATATTTGAATGGGGATGAAGGTCTTCCTACTTTATCTTTCAGATAGGGGTTACTTCTCATGTCATTCGAAGAATTGATAAACTCGAAGATGGTCCTCGCGGCAAAAGTTGCGCAGGGAGTACATGTTCTCAAAAAGAAACAAATCGAGGTAGCCGCGAGTCTGGGTTTAGACAAGGCCACAGTTTCTCGACTACTAAGTTATGCCAAACAGCATGGCCTCTTTTCCGTCGAGTTAAATCTGCCTCAGTTGGAAACGATTGAGGTGGAACTCAATCGACGGTACAAGATCGATGCGATTGTTGTTCCGATCATACGTCCAATCGACAAAGACGACGAACCAGCTTTCACCCGTATTCTGGGTCAGACCGCCGCCCGTCTCCTGGAAGGTCCTGGAGGTCTCATTAAGAACGGACAGAAAATCGGAATCAGCTGCGGCGCCACCATTCGTGAGATTGTGTTTTCTCTCAAACCCGGTCGATTCACGAATATGGAAATACGTCAACTCATCGTTGAAACGGAAATAGAGAAGAACATTGATCAATCTCCCTTTACACTTGTTGCCAATCTTCGCGGAAAATGGGGTGACCCCGAGACCAAGGCAGTCGCTGTCCAACCTCTGCCCGGAACCCTATCTGAGGATGGGAAGAATCCTACAGAGCACTACAAAAAGTTCCAAACCGATATGTATGAGTTCGCTAAATCTCTTGACGTGGCCATTGTCGGAATCAGCTCCGGAAAGACAGGAAGCTTCGATGATATTCTGAAGAAACCCGACATCAAAAAGATGCAGGCGGTGAAACTCGGTATGGTGGGAGAAATCCTGAACCGTCCCTACAACCTCGAGGGCGATGATCTTTTCCCAAAGATTGAGCGTCTGAAATATTACGTGGATGGTGTTGAACTAGAAGTCTTGAAGGAGGCGGTAAGGAACGGAAAGAAAGTGATTGCTGTTGCTGGAGGAGCGGAAAAGATCCGCGCAATACACTATGCTTTGAAGTCTAGATTTGTGAGTCATCTCATTACGGACATGCACACTGGGATGGAACTTTGTAAGGGAAAAGGGGAATAAAACAGCCAATCCATTTAGTCGTAAATGCTCCACTCATCGAGTCTACTCCTCGGCCAAACTAGGATCCCCAGATACTTAAAGGCGAGACTCCCACTGCCCCTCCAGTCGTCATCGGGAGAATTGAAAAACTATTTCGAAGCGCCCTCCTTTTGTTTCTGTCATCTAAGGGTTTCTCATTGGCCGACAGCGACACCTAAATTGGGTGCTTCCAACTTGTTCTCCGTATCTTTGTGCCCTTGCTACCTGACCTTCCGGAATCGTGATTTGACAGTATCTCTTCCTTGTCCTTCCCCTTCACTGTGTGATTTCTTTTTCAATAGTGTCCCTGATGAGGCTAACCATTTAATGCTTTCTCCTGTAGGAGGACCGCTCGCCAGCGGACGATGCGGAAAGCCATAAAAGGCGCTCATCTTGGTTCGGGACATGAAAAAGAAATTTTCCACACAGGTGAAAGGAGGTATTCGGAAAATGAGATATGTAAAAATTTCAATCGTCGGTCATGAAGACATCAAGGCCTACGAGAACGAAGACAAGAAGAGTGATAAGCACCCTGATTTCAAAGCAGACGGCGTCGCTGTCTGGGTAAACCAGGGAAGAGATGACAGAAACGGGGAGCGCCAACAAGGCGCTTCTCGCCTTCTCGATATCTGGCCCGATGACGACAAGCGTCACTTGGGGTCATCGCTTCGCGAGCCCGCCTTCGCCTTTTAGGCGGGGCCCTTCCTCTACTATCGGGCCTATCTGTCTGGCTGCTGCGATTGCTTCGTGGAGGAAGCCGCCGGGAATGCAAACGCCGCTAGGATCTTGGCCTGCGATGGCGGCTGGCGTTGCGCAGATGGACCGCGAACAGAATTCCTGAAACGGTGGAATCCTTGGTGTCGCAGGAAGGCCGATCAAAGGGAAAGAGAGTGGATATTTGAGAGTTGGATTGATTAGCGATAAGAAAAGAGAGCATGAGATTTGTCTGGGCGGTGTTTGGTGGGTTGTGGCATGGAGAACCTCGTAGTGATTGTTGACCGGAAGTTACCGGGTAACCGAAATAGGAATCCGTATTGTCGTATGCCCACGAAGAAATGTGAGAGGGAGGGAGAGGGTTGAGGGATAGTAGAAGAGGAGGAATCATCGGTTCGATTGTGCGAGGATAGAATGTCGAGAAGCGGAGGAATGGGATCATAGAGTGGTGGAGTTGGGAGCGATTTGTGGAATGAAAACAATCCTTGCGGAGTG
>JAJDBZ010000695.1 GCA_029261095.1 Candidatus Omnitrophota bacterium
TCGAGTTCGAAACCGTAAGACCCACAAAAATAGTCCTCCGTACCGGTTCCGCAGATGGTCGGCCATTCGTCGCCATCGAGGAAGAATTTGATCTCCCCCTCTCCCCACCATTCGTTATTGTTGGAACCCCAGGCCATATAGGTCCCAACATAGTGTCCCTGTCCCGATATATTGTCGAGCAAGACATGGTCTTGCTTGTAGGGGATTGGATTACTCCGCCGGAACTGCGCGTGAAGGTACCCGGCGTCTTCGGGAATCTCCGTCAATGTGTAGTTGATCTGGTAATAAACGACGCTCTCTTCTTCAGTGAGATTTTCGAGTGTAATACGGCAAGACTTCCGGAAAGGCATCTCCCAATAACAGTTGAAAGCGCTACCCGGATTCACACAGACTGGAATCGAGACCAGTGGCGCGTATTCACCCCACCCCATTCCGAAAAAATCTCCAACGGGGACTTCAATGCTCGGCGTCTCCTCACCGTCCCAATAGAATCGAATGACCTGAAGACGCCAATTGCCGGTCGGGGTCATCCAAATTTGCTGGATGGCTCCCGGTCCTTCTATGTTAGCCAGTTCCAGAGTCTCTCCAGCGGGAAGGGGGAGGGATGGAGAAATCTTCCAACCCTGTCCCAAGTCTCGCGCGCATTCTTTCCCGGTCCCCTCGGTCGCCATCCCGCCTTTTCCTTTCTCACCGGATGTGTTTTCCGGGGAGATCGACCTCGATTGAGAATGTGAAAGGCGGGAGAGATTTCCCAGATGGAGGTTCAAGCCATTAAACATAAAGGTCTCCTTAATAGAAAGTCGAAAGATTAGGAGAGACTGAAAGGTTCCTCAAGATGGGGGTTCCCTTGAACTAGAGGACTAATCCGAAAAGAAAGATTTGGGGAACTTGTATCGATAGTTGAGAAGAAGCATGTGAGAGTCTTCCGAGTTGTGATCGCGGTGACTCCTCCGGAAGACTTGCCATTGGTAACCGACGCTCACCGTAGAATATTTTGAGAGAGGGATATCGATACCAGAAGCCAAGCGGTTGGTACTCAGAAGATCAGTCTCAAAGTTATAAAAGACCTCGTTGGAAACCCAAAATCTCCAGAATTTCCCCGCAGTTTCGAGGCATTCGAGATCCTTTGAGAGTTTTCCGCGGAATCGAGTCCGGATTCTTTGATCGCTACTAGAATCATTATCGAGTATCTCCCATCGATTGCGGAACGAGAAATTCCATTTAGAACCAAAAACGTTCTCTCTTTTGCTGTGCAACTGGATCATATACCGATCGGTATGGGTTTGGTTTCGGTCTCCGGGGTTTCTGATCTGACGTCGATAGACAGGTTCCAGACTCCACCCTTCCATGCCCGGTATGGGGATGATGAGCGACCCCTGATAATGCGCCCTGTAATAATCGGAATACCTGTCCCTCCAACGATTTCCATTCTCCAGACGGAGGGTCGTTTCTCCGAGACCATTGAATTCCAGAAAAGGAATCTCAAAAACCTCGCTCATCCAGAGTTCTCCCTCTTCTTCGCACCATACCGGCGAAATCAGGCAGAGTTGGAAAACAGAGGGAAACAGCAGGAAACAGATGTACCTAAGACGTATTGCCATCTGGCAAACCTCATCTCCGAACAAGGTTTTTACTTTGAGACTGAAGTATAGAAGAGTCTCCATCAAACGTGATTTTCAGTCGACCCGGATTAAATAACAACCCACATTGGGGATCAAAGAGATTCGGCGAAGGATGCGACAAAGAATCACTGCGGCGTTCGGAGCTGCAGGGGATAACGGAGAGAAAGGGTTGTGGTGGTCGCCCCGCTCTGCTGGGTAGCAGAGACTTTCAGATTCGAACGTGGATTGAATAGTCCAAACTCGAGACGGTGGGGGCCTGTAGGAAGGGATTCATTGAGTCTTAAGGGATAGACTTCAGTGAACCCCGAACGAATTCCTTCATAATAAGAAAGTCCTTCCCTTCCATCGAGGATCGGTTGGCTGTGCCGGATTCGTTCCTTCTTGAATAGCGGGTAACTTTCCAGCTGCGTGTAGGTATTGTCATTCTCCGAAAAAAGATGGACGAACAAGAACTCCCCCGAGGCAGCGCTGGCTAACGCGGTAGCGGATTGTGCGCTCCATGCAATTTCGAATCGGACATTCGCCCCGATAGCCGGTGAGGAATCGAGGACCCGTGCTCCCGATACTTCTAACTCACCGCCAAATCCCACCTCCATGGGCTCCCAATCCGCATGACCGACAAACAGCGGTGTGGAAAGTGCGTAAGCGTTTCTCCCCGCCTGGTCCCCTTCGCGGATTACAAACTCGCGATCGTATAGCGGGCGTTCAACACCAATACAGACCTTCCACTCCCCTTCTGTCATATCTGAAGGAAGGGGTAATCGGGTCATTGTGCTCCAACGTTTGAAACCCGGTCCGCTCTGACCGGTCGCGTCGATGACCCAACCGGTTCTCGCTATGGGTCCGCTGAATCCGGATGCCGAAACGGGAAGAAGATACGCGAATCCACGAACATCCTGTTCCTCCGGTGCCTCCAACTCAAGCCACTCGTAAGCCCAGTTACATTCCAGTCGAATGGATTCTCCCGGTCTGACAGAGGTCCCTTCGAATCGAGCAGATTCTAAGAGAAGCGAACCGATATCGTCTCGAACCTCGAGAGCTGCTCGGTCTTCAAATTCGGCATCGATCCATTCCCAACGGGCTGGTTCAAAATCAAAGGGTTCACCAAGCGGAAAACTCGTCTCAACCTCCGCGATGGGGTCGGCCAGTGCCACCTTCTCCAAGTTGTCTGCTCGGAAGACACCCAACCGCCATTCATAGACTCCAGGTAACAAATCCTGCCTCGGTTGAATGAGCAGGGTCGAAAGCACAGCTGCGGGTGAGCCCGCACGGATCTGAAATGCCGCCACCTCAGGGTCTTCGTTGGTTAATGGGAAATTCCACCCTTGAATGAAACGGCTATCCCGCGCGTCCTGCAGGTGGAGGAAGAATTGGGTCCCATTCAGGAGGCTCTCCAGGTTCTCCAAGGGTTCTGGGACCCAATCCACTTGAAGCAACACCGAATCCCCCTTCCTGTAGAGTTTGTCACTCGACAACCTATAGCCGGTCACCCGCATTCCATTGGCGAACTTTCTCGAAAGTTCTTGTCTGTTCCCAAACTGAGCGGCAGGAAACTGGTTTTTCCATAGCTTCGCATTTCCTCCATCGGGGAGGGGATAGATGGCCATCAGTTTGAGACCTTCGCTCCAACCCTTCTCTTCACCGAACAATTTTTCTAGAAGCGGGGAATAGGCGCGGGTTACGAAATCCAGTCCAAGATCCCCACCCTCTTTCGAAATGAAATAGGGTGCCCTCAATACATTCAAAAGCCGGGTCGTCCAACCCGGATCCATCCGATAGTCCGGGCGGTAGGCGATGTTGTAAAAATGGATATCGGCGCCAAGTGTCCCGGCATAACAGTTCAACGCCGGAGCGTGGAGGTAACCATCATCCACCAAAACCGGCACTTCCAATCGGCCATCGATATGACTCACATGATCACGATGGAGTTGAATGCCTTCGACTATCTGACGGTGTGGCCAATCGCCATCGAGGCGCAACATGTCACCATATGGTGCGGGGCCTGTCACCGCGAGCGGTTGTCCGAATGGAGTCGGGATTTCAATCTTCTTTGACAGTCCCGGTAACCCAACGATCTGATTCGCATATCCGAGAAGGACCACTATCAATGTCCCGGTGACCCAATACAGTCGAGTGGCGGAGTTTCTTGTCAACAACCACCACGCGATGAGGATCGGCAAAGGATAGATGGCAGGTGTGAAATATCGGGGGTCTTTCACCCATAAGGAAGACATGACCAGGTACGAGAGGAAGAACGTTCCCCCCAGAAGCCACGCTGAAGAGTTACGGCCCTTCCGAGTGAATAGGAAACCAAGTGAAACGATTGTCAGAATCCATAAGGGTAGACGGAGTTGGTGACTCTCTAGAGTTAAGAGATAATAGACCATGGATTCGATTGTCTGAACTTCCGCCATCCCCCGTACCTTGGCCGCTTCTGTCAGAACGCGGCTCCCCTCGGATGCGATGAATCCGAAATGTTTCAAGTACCATGGACCCGCGATTAAGAAGGCGGGGATCGATGCGATCAAAATTCCCGGGAGACTTGCTGTAAGCGGAGGCAAAGGGCGTTTCGACTCCATCCAAATTTTTGAGAACCCCGGGGAGGCAAGCGCCACACGTGTCATCCCGATCAGCAGCACTACAAAGGCAAGACTTAATATCCCCGCGATCGCAAACGAAAGGGTTCCGGCAATAAGTGAGGTGACCGAATAAAGCAGACCCAGCCAACAGATCGTAAATACTCCCGCACGGATCAGCCCAGCGCTCTCTTCATCATTTCCCCGAAAGAGTTTCCCAAAAAACTGAGACGGAGAAACCGGTAAAAACATTTGAGAAAAGACCAAGAGAACGGGAAGGCCGATAAACACTGGGAAAGTCCATTTAGTCAGTAATCCAAAACCGCAGACCACTCCGAAGAGGAAGGCGATTCCTTTCTTTTGAAATCGGCCACTCTCCCACACCAAGAAGGCGCCCGCTGCTGACCAGGAGAGGACGGCAAGGTCGACATAGATTTCCCTTGTCAATCCATGAACCACCGGGAAGAGTGAGACCAGGACCCCAGCGAGCAACCCAGTCTTTGAATCGAATAATCGAGTTCCCCAGAGGTAAACAGAAAACATCAGGAGTCCAAGGAAGAAGAGGTTGGGAAGGCGAGCGCTATCCAGGGTTTGCGGTCGGATCTTCAAACAGGCCGCCGCCAGGAAGTGGTAGCAGGGCGGGTAATACGAGGAGATTTCGTACAGTTCATCGATCCATCCCAAAGACGGGTCGAATCGATCGTAATGATTCCGAATCTCGAGCGCGATATTGGTGTGGTTCGCGGCATCGTAATAAGGCGGAACCTCCGCTTTTTTAAACAATACGAGGTTGATCGCGCAGTGCCCTCCCCAAATTAGAAAGAGGAGGGCAAGTGAAATCCAGGTCGACTTCCCGATCTGCATGGATGTGCTGGGTTCGAGGCTCACGATTCCAGGTTTTACAATGTGGGGTAAGGAGTGACAAGGTCGACGGATTCTGGGCAGGAAAACAGCCTCGCAAGGTGCAGGGCCAATGATTCAATCATGAAATAAATCGAAGAAAAAGATTGACCTCCTGAGTGAGGTGATTTAGTCTCCCCTCTGCTGTATTGAGTTTGTGTATTACCTGCCGCTCTAGTATGAGAACAAAAGAGTGCATTGGAGGTAATAAGAGGCTCTCGATTGGCTGACGGAACTCCTCCGCAGCCCATGATTTTCAATGATGTCCTGATAGTTAGGTCTGCTTCGGCATACCCTTTCCAGTTCTTTTCCACTGGGTTCGAGAAGACCCCTAACCCGTATCGCCATGAAACGCAAACTCTTAGACCTTCCTGTGTCATCGGAGGTATGGGTGAAGTGGCCACTTATATCCACTCTGACACTGCTGGTTGCTTGTAATGTGCATTCGGAGGAACTCACTGTGGATTCTGATTTACCCCCTGGTCCCATCGAAGAGGTTATTGCAAACGAAGTCGGGTTTCGGCTGAGAGTTGAAATCCAGGACCCACTCACATCGGATGGGGTAGAAAGCGCAACCTCGGGAAATGTATCGCTCCTGATCACCAACAGATCCAACCGATCTCTCTATTTCAATCGTTTCGATACTTTTCGTTTAGGTCTCAAGGATTCCAATGGGCGAGAATTTGGGTTCGATGGGGGTCGCGATGCCACTCGTCCCGGACAGACTCTTTCACACCTGATCGAATCAGGTGCCACCCACGAAATCCGTCTTCCCGCGGAATGGGTTCCAATCCCCGACAGCAACGAATACCGCCTCTCCGGCTCAGAGGAATTTGGCGGAATCTGGTATTTCGATGGACTCTTACCAGGGACGTATTTTCTCAGGGGGATCTACGAAAACGACAAAGCGAAAGTTGGGAGTTGGGAACCCGTTTGGACTGGAATCGCTGAAACCTCTCCTTATGAAATAAGGGTTCCCTAAGCGGTCCATGCCGAGCTGAAGGTTGCATCAATCGGGCTTCAGATGAACGCCCGCATCTTTGAGAAGGTTGGAGGACTAAAACGATGTATAAGAGATGGGGAAAACTCATCACAACGGTCTTGGTGGCATGCCTCTTCTCCCCGGTTGGCTGGGGTACCCCCCTGAAAGAGGACTATGCTTCGTATCAAATCAATTTCGCCCAGGGAACACCTACCACCTCCGGGGTCCATGACACCGAGGACCATTATATGTCGAACGGTTTGGAATGTTGGGCGAACCTCAAACCGATCGACGTGGAATACTCGAGAGCGGTCTCGCAAAACTTCTTCGATGTACTGACTGCCGCGTTCCCGGGTTCGGATGGGTGGTCCTATGCGAGTGCGATTAATGAACTCTCGGACGATAGCTTGGTCGTCCACACCTATGATGTGCAAGGAACCTCCGCGCGGGTCGGCGCCGAATTCCATCTGGAGTATGTGCCGGGTGCAGGCGATCCGACCACTAACCTGCACTGGATCCAGGTGGTGACTACAAACCACTCCATCCGGAATCCCCCAGGTTCCGCCCATGGCACCACCTTCAATGGCGTGGACAATCCCTTCAGTCCGATGGGGCGATCTCCTTACTATGATGACGGGGGCGCGGCCACCAGCATGCACTTCTATGACTTTCCAGGGCGGACCGACACTTGGCGTTCTCATACCTGGAAAGCGGAACTCTTTCTCGTGAGTGGTCCCGTGGCAGGTGCGACAGGACTCATCACCTTCCATGGCGGTGTGACATGGGGGTGGGAAAACGATTGTGTTCCCGAACCGACTTCGATGGCGCTCCTGGCAGCGGGTATTGGCGCGACTATCCTTAAGAAACGAAGAAAGGTCGCCTAGAGAACTTGCTCAGTTGTTCCCACATCGGGGGTGACCGCGCTCCCGGTGTGGGTGGTACGGTCTTTCGTGACAGTGAGTTTCTATCTTACGATCCCCGCTTCATCCACCTGACCCCAGCCGTGTATGGGAAGAGGCCCTGTCGCCTTTCCGCCAGTGAGGGAACCCAGACGGGACCGAGCACTTTGAGTTCGACCTCAACCAACTCGTCCCTTAAACTTTCGGGGATCGAAAAGGAGTAAGTCTTCCAGATCGTAGGGAGATCGTAACTCTCCTCGGCGGTGGCTCCTTCGATGATGGCCACCACTCTCTGTTTGTTCCCTGGTGAGTTAACCAATCCTTTCATCTCCACCTCGAGTCGATCCCCTGGCGGGCTCAAACGGAAGAAACAGGATCGGGCCATCCGACCCGCAAGATCCACTCCCCCGAGCATTCCTTGGATACCCTCTCCGGTTGAAAGATCAATCAGGGTAGGCGAGTCCAATGCTGACTCTTCCAACTCATTGGCGATGGTCTCATCGACTTCGTCTTTGTAAATGGGGGGATCGGGGAGTGAAGGGAAAAAGTCTTCTGGAAGGACGTTCTCTTCTTGCAGATAGTGCATCAATCGGGTCGCCATCACCTCATTCCCCAACGTGTTGCAATGCGCATCGAACCCAAGGGAGTAGTCTTTCATGTAAGTCTTGTGATCGAAGAGCGGTAGAGTGGACGCATGTGGAATCTTGAGGTCTCGGCAGATCTGGTCAACTCTCTTGGCTGTTGGTTCCGAATGACCTTTTGCCGCGAAAGAGTAGACCAGAAGGGGGGCGTTTATTTCTCCACAAATCTCCTTCTTGGTAAGAAGCGTTCTTTCGAACGACTCCCAACGGTCCCGTGTTGTGGGATGTTCTCCGACCAGGAAGGGCAGAGAACTGTCAGAGACTGGGGAAAATGAGGTCTCGATCAATCTGAGAAGCGAACTCCCCCCTGGTTTTGGCGGGTTCTTGGACTGCCACCACACCGCCGAAAACTCGCGCTGGAGGTGCGGTTCATCGGGTGGTTTCGAGGGATCGTAGTAAACCAGGTGTTGATCAGGTCCAGTTGACATGGAATCGTCTAGATCGTTCTCAACGAAAGTATAGATAACCAGGTCTGGGTCGATCTCTTCGACATGGGATTCGAGTAATCCAAGAACATTTCGGGCGTTGTAAGCGCTTACCCCCGCATTCACGACATCAACGGAATAGCCATCCCCGACTCTTTCTAGCAACATTGCTTCAAGTTGGTTAGGGAATGTCTCTTCATTTTTAACCCCAGTCCCGAAGGTGACCGAATCCCCAATGCAAAGTATCCGAAAGGTATTCTCATCTTTAGGCGCAAGCGGGCGGTCGCGGAACCCGAACTCGTTGGTCGGGTAGGATATCCCGAAAGTAACGAAGGTTGTGTCAGGGAGGATTCGATAGACCATGTTCGTATTCGCGGTCGGCTCGACTTGGAAACGGTTCACCGACTTCTCGGGCGGGGGCGGTTTGGGGAGAAGGTATCGGGCCCCTGCTTCTAGAATGAACATGCCAATGATGAGCGATACCAGAAGAAGAACGGTATTAACAATCCAACCCACCCAACTCGGCCGTGACTTCCGAGGGGAAGCGACGTTGCTTTCGGTACGAGAACTTTTCGTTTTCTTTTTCGACATGGGAGATAGAACCGATTATGGTCTTATTTCAGGTGGTCTGAGAAGATCCGAGGGGGACGATTGCCCTGATGCCTGAAGAATTCTATGATTCTACCCCCTGAGAAGCGAAACGGTATCGGATCACGAGTTGTAACGATTGTGTCAAAACAACCTAGCTGAGGTGATGATCGATGACATTGATTCAATATGGACAGATACGAGGGTTTTTCTACCGGCCGAGTCTCTTGGCGGCATTGCTTTTGTTGATGAGCCAAGTGCCCGGCCACGCGGAGGATTGGCCACAATTTCGCGGCCCCAACCAGGATGGGATTTCCACTGAGACCGGGTGGTCGACCGATTGGGTAACCCAAGAACCCAGAATTGCCTGGAAAGCCCGTCTCGGAACGGGTTATTCCTCCATGGCCGTGGCCAATGAGAAGGTTTACGCCATGGGTCATGTGGATGAAAAGGACATACTGTATTGCTTCGATGCCGCCACCGGAAACGAGGTCTGGCGATACGAGTACGACGCTGAAATCCGCGACAAGCAGCATGAAGGCGGCCCAGCCGCGACCCCATCCATCGATGGCGACAGGGTGTATACCGCCAGTCGAGACGGCCGAATCTTTTGTCTGAACAAAGATAACGGGACTCTCATCTGGATGAAAAGGATGACCGACGAGGTGAACGCCAAAATCCCCACTTGGGCCTTTGCGGGGTCACCCATCATCTGGAACCAATATTTGATTTTCGATGCCGGTCGGACCGTAGCCTTGGACAAACAGACTGGCGAACTGATCTGGAAAAGTAAGGATTATGGTTCGGCTTATTCAACACCGGTCCCCATGACTGTGGGAGACCGACAGGCCTTCGCTTCGTTTCCCGAGTTTGGTTTGGTGATCCTCGATGCCAAGGACGGATCGGAGATCTGTCGGCATGAGTGGGAGACCAACTATGGTGTTAATGCCGCCATGCCACTGGTGGTGGAGAATAAAGTCTTCATCTCTTCGGGCTACAACAGAGGGTGCGCACTCATTGATATCGCCGATGGCGATGCGACTGTCCTTTGGGAAAACACGCATATGCGCAACCACATGAATGGGAGTGTGCTGTTTGAGGGACACCTCTACGGTTTTGACGATAAAGAGGTTGCCTGCATCGACTTTGAAACAGGTGAAACCCAGTGGTCGCAAGGTGGGCTTGGGAAGGGTTCGCTGATTCTCTCCGATGGAAAACTCATCTGCCTTTCCGACCGTGGAGAACTGGTCCTCGTGAAAGCGGATCCCAGCGGATACAACGAGATCGCTCGTATCCAGGCATTGGGTGGAAAGAATCTTTGGACTCAGCCTGTTTTATCCGGCAAACAAATCTATGCTCGGAACAACAGCAAGGGCGATCTAGTGGCGGTGGATGTTTCAGGCAGTTAAGCAAGTCCCTTGTCACGGCACTGATTGAGTCTTCGAGAGTTGAAAATCGATGACGGGGCCTCTAACCTAACGCGGTGGAGGCCTCGTCTCATGTCTTGTTCAAGAAAATCACGAGGGCTCAGTTTTCCACACCTCCTATTAATCCTACTGATACAAATCGGGTGTGGCGACATTCCAGATCCGACAGACCCCCCCTCGTCCGATTCCATCACCAGCGAGCAACTCTCACAGTGGCCCCAATTCTTCGGTCCTCATCGAAATGGAATATCCCAAGAAACCGATTGGGTTGTGGAGTTCCCGAGCCGTGGTCCCAGGAATCTTTGGAAGAAGCGAACAATCGGAACCGGTTTTTCTTCGTTTGCAGTCTATAGCGAAGATCTCTTTACCATGGGGTCGGATGGCGAGAACGATACTCTCTATTGTTTTTCTCGGACCACTGGGAAAGAGCGGTGGCGATATGAATACCCCTGCAAACTCTTCGCAAGCCAACATGAGGGCGGCCCCGCCTGCACTCCGGCGGTCGACGAAGAAGGGGTCTATATCCTCAGCCGAGAAGGCCTGTTTCAGAAGGTTTCAAGAACGGATGGGAAGCCCGTTTGGTCGTTATCCATCCCGACCACAATGGGCGCTAACCCCCCACACTTCGGGTTTACCTGTTCACCCCTTCTCGAATCGGATCGGGTCTACCTCGATGTTGGAGCCCTACTCGCGTTTGACAAGACCGATGGAAAACTCCTTTGGGTCTCTACCGGGTTTTGGCCTTCCCATTCCTCTCCCATCGCATTCGAATGTTTCGGGGTACCCCTCATCGCAGGATTCAATGGCTATGGTCTTTCTGTTGCCAACAAAGAGAACGGCCGCGAGGTATGCCGATTCCGATGGAAGACTTTTACCGATATCAACGCGGTCATTCCAGTTGTAGACCAGAATCGAATCTTCGTCTCTTCCGGCTACCAAACTGGCGGAGCCTTGGTCCGACTCGCCACAGATACTGTCCTCGCCAGCAAATCCTCAATCGATGGAGCCACTGTCCACCTTTCGACAGTCACCGAGGAGAGTGCCCACTTCCCCGAAGTCGTCTGGCAAAACAAGGAGATGTCCAATCATTATTCCACTTCGATTCTCTATGAGGGGTACCTCTATGGATTCGATGAAGCGACTGTGAAATGCATTGACTTTGGGACTGGCGAACCGAAATGGGGACAGGATGGATTTGGGAAAGGATCGCTCTGTATGGCGGGGGGTCATCTCATCATCCTTTCGGAAAAGGGGGAACTGGCCATCGCCCGCGCCAGTCCAGATTCATTCAGCGAAATCTCCAGAGCCCATATACTAGGGGGAAAATGTTGGACCGCACCTGTTTTATGTAATGGCTTGCTTTACGCGCGGAATGCACGCGGTGATCTGGTTTGTCTCGACCTTCGAATGACCTCGAATTGATTCGTATCCCGATCCGTCTTATGTGATTTGATAACCCTCTCACCCCTCCAGTAATGGGTCGTCAATTTCTCGCTGGAGTTTCTCCAGTCGTGTCTCAAGGTCCTTGCGGACCTTTTGGAAAGTTGGGTTTTCCGCGAGATCGTATTCTTCCCAGGGATCGTTTTCGAGATCGAAGAGTTGAACCTCTCCGTTGTGTGGATATTGGATAAGTTTGAATCGCTCGGTTCGGATCATCCTTTGAAAATCCATGTACGATCCAAACACTTCGTCATGAAGCGTTTCCGATTGGCCATTGAGAAGTGGAAGTAAACTTGGGAACTCGACTGTTTCGGGTGTCGTTATCCCCGCCATCTCGCAAGTCGTCGGATAGAGAGAGGGAAGGTAAACCATGGAATCGATTCTCTTGTCCTGCTCAATTCCCGGTCCACAGAGGATCAATGGCATCCGCACACTATGGTCGTATTGATTCTGTTTTCCCATCAAACCGTGCTGACCCACCGCGAGACCGTGGTCGGCAGAAAAGAGAATCACCGTGTTTTCCGCTTGACCGCTCGCGTCGAGGGCGTCCAGGATTTTTCCAATCTGTGCATCGGCGTGGGAGATGATTGCATAGTACTCCTGCAGGTGAACTTTTACTGCCTCTTCGCTACGCGGAAAAGGAGCTAAGACTTCGTCCCGCAAATAATGATGCCCCTGATCGAATGGATGTTCCGGCATATAGTTGGGAGGAATCTCAATATCTTCGACAGGGTAAAGGTCGAGAAATTGTTTCGGCGCTTGCCTCGGGTCGTGTGGAGCATGGAACGCGACATACATGAAGAAGCGGTCTTGCGAGGATTGGGGGCGCTCACCTAGAAAATCGATCGCTGCATCCGCCCACATCTCGCTTGAATGGACGATTGATCCATCTTCCTGGGTCCGCCAATGACCTGTCAAACTTTGATCGTCTGGTTGCCAGGTATTACCTGGACGAGGCCGAGTGTACGGGTCGGCGCTGCTGCCTTCCGGGGGACGGGAAGGGTACATCCCTCCTCCATGCGGACCGATTGTTTTGAAACTCCGTTCAAGAGAAGCCTCACGGTTGTGCCATTTCCCAGTCATGAAGGTATCGTATCCAGCCCTTCCCAGGACTTCCCCCCAAAGGGGAACTGAGGGTTTTCCATCCCGTGGTCCGATCCCAGTCTCAGACCGGTATAATGACTGTCCGGTGTTCAGCATGGCTCGGCTGCAAACACAGACTGCGGGAGACCAGGAACCCTGGTTGAAGCAATGAGTGAAAGTCACACCCTTTCTCACCAGTCGATCGATATTCGGAGTTTTCACAGCGGGGTTATTCAGGCTGCCTATCGATCGAAAAGTCTGGTCGTCAGTAAAAAGGAAGAGAAAATTGGGGCGATCGTTATTCGGGGTGGAGTCTGCGAATAAGGGAGAAATTGAGAATGCCGCCGCACCCGCACTTAGTGTTTTCACCGCATCTCGTCTCTTCATGACCTTCTCCTCTCGGGTAATGAACTCATCGATTGGGGTTGGGGAAACAAACCAGGACAGGGAATGGGGTTTCAGTCCGATTGCCTGTCGGTTGGAGTTGTCCCGTTTCGGGATCAATCCGAAAACTAACCAGAGAATGAGAATTTTGATTGGCCGCGATCAGAAATTCTCCTTTCGGCTCAACCCCAAAATTCCTCGGAGTCTGACCTCCAGTGCTCATGATCTGGACTCGCTTCAGCGTTCCCTCCTCCAGGACACGGAAGACCGCGATACTATCGTCACCTCGATTGGAAATATACACTGTTTTCCCATCGGGTGCGGTCCGGACTTCCGCCGTCGTGTTGTTACCATTGAATCCTTCTGGGAGAGTGGAATACCTTCCGATCTCGACAAGTTTTCCTTTGTCATAACGGTATGCCGCCAGCTCCGAAGTCATCTCCAACGAAACATAGGCGAAATCTCCCTGAGGGTCGAATACAATGTGTCGTGGGCCGGACCCCGGAGGTGTCGTCACATCAAGTTGGGGTCTCGCCGTGAGGTTTCCAGTATCGGGATCGAATCGATAAACCACGATTCGATCCATACCCAAATCCGGAACGAAGACAAATTGATTCTCCGGGCTGGACACAATCGAATGGGGATGTGGGGCCTTTTGTCTCGATGGGTGGACACTCTTGCCTTCATGTTGCATTACAGAGGACGCCTCACCCAGTGTTCCATCATCTTGAACTGGAAGAACCGCGACCGTCCCTCCTCCATAGTTGGCGACCAACACATACTTTCCCGATCCATCGAGACTGACATAAGCGGGACCCGAGCCATAAGAGCGAATCAAATCGATTTTCTCCAGCCCGCCAGTAGTCGGGTCGACACGAAACGTGGAGACCGAACCCTCGCCAAGACCATCGTGAGATCCAACTTCGCTCACCGAATAAAGGAAATGGCCCTTCACACCAACACAAAGGTGCGATGGATTGGAGATGGATGAAGATTCATCGGTAATTTGCATAGAGCCATCGGTGACCTGAAGGGAACCGATACCAATTCCGTCTGCCTTGTCGCCGCTAGGGGTTTCCGATCGCGTGTAAGCTCCGCAATAGAACCGGATCGTATCCGCGTAGGCGCCGATCACCCACCAGAAACAACAAACTGCTGTCAACAAAACTCTCAATCGTTTCATTCGTCTTGTGATTCCTTTCTCATACCCTCAGGAATTAGGATCATGAAACTAGCGCCCTCATCCGGGTGATTGGACACTACCACCTCCCCACCCAATTCGTTCAAGATTGTCCGAGTAATATACAAACCCATCCCACTCCCTTCCCGTGTGGTTGTGAAGAAAGGTTCGAATAGATGGTCAAGATCTTCTTCACGAATACCTGGGCCGGTGTCCCAAATTCGGATGCCAGCCCACCGGAGAGACCCTTTCTGCTCCTCGGATATCACGATCTGTAGGCGACCCTTTCCCGACATGGCCTGATATGCGTTGAGAATCAAGTTGGAAAAGACCTGCATCAGCCGCGTGGGGAGCGCCCAAACCAGGGGAACCTCTCCCTCTGTTCGGAAATCGACCTGTACATCGTCGCGCTCGTATTCTACCAGCCGCAAAGATCTCTCCATCAGTTCGACCACGTCGCAGAATTCCGGATCGCTAGATCGGCTCTTCGCGAATCCTTCAAGACCGGAATCGCGCAGCATGGCTAAAAACAAATCGCTCTGTTCTTTTATGTCCTTAAACAGGTCATGTTCCTCTGAATCGATGCACTCCTCGCGGATATGGATGACTGGCTTCTTGAGATCATGTAATAACCCCGCCGAGAGTTTTCCCGCGAGCGCCAACTGTTCCTGTTGGATCAACTCTTTCTTCTTTTCCTCGAGTTCCGACTGGCTCGCCTCATACCTTTGACTGATCCGATTCAACCAAAAAAGGAGAAGGGTGATGAGTAACAATACATTGAAAGCAGCCAAGAAGAAAATGACATTGGGTGCTTTAATCTGCCAGGGATCGGCTTCAAAATGAAGGTAGCCCCGCGGCGTCTGACCTTCATCGTACGGGGCCACAATCGGATGCGATATTCGATTCTCCATTTTCATGGATTGAAAAGGCTGTCCCATCAATGTCCGGTTCCCGATTGCTCGCGGTCCACCTTGAATCCAACAGATAATCTCCTCGTAGCTGACCGGATTAATCCAAGTAAGCACCACTCTTCCACTGAATCGCTGACTCCTTGTGAGACCTTGGAAGTATTCCTCTTCCATAGTCCGGAAGAGGAACTGCCCCGAAACATTGTCCGGGTCAGTGATCCACCGTTCGGTGAATCCGATCGCCAACGACCGGGCCTCTTTTTCAAAGCGGGCCATGGCATCCTGATGGATCTGAAAAAAGAAATAGACTGTCCCAATGGCCCACACCCCAAACAGCCAAACACCTACTGCTCTGGGACGGGGTCTCGGGCTCATGGTGTCTCTGCCTCGAGGGTTCTCAACGGGGACAGTGTTTGGAGCAGGGGTTCGAATCGTTTGTCGTCCGATCTCTTCCAGGACCATGGGAGTTTTTGCGATTCGAAAAAATCGCCTAACTGTTGGGTAAGGCCAGGGTAGGGTTCAGCCAACCGGTAACGGTCGATGAGAAGCGGATTTCCCGGGATCGGTATACCTGCCGGTTTTCTGAGAATGCGAATGGGAAGATCCTCGGTCCTCTTGAGACCCAGCATCTGAGCAGCCACCTGAAATCCCGCACCGTCGGCGGGAAGAAACGCGGCCTGGATGGGAGATTCCGTCCCCAACCCCGTGACCAATCGAAGAATTCCTTCCGAGACTGCGCCCGTTTTCACTGTTTCAAATGGTGGGCCTTCGCCGAGACCCAGCCGACCCACTGCTTTCCAAAGCCGAGCCCATTGAATCGTTCCCCCAAACAGAGAATAGGGGTCCACGATTGCGACACGCGCCCCGAAGAGATCCTGGGGTTCTTGATAAGTCGATTCCGCCGTCACCCAGATGACCGCATGGCTGGAGGTGAGTGGCTCGCTTGGGGTTTCCTCGAGTAATACAGTATAGGGTTCGAAGGATTCGTTTTTCGGAAGGAGATAGGTGGCGACGTCGCAATGCAGGAGGTGGAAATTCCCAAACGTACGCTCTTCCAACAGGTTTTCATAATCATCGATGATCGAAATCTTGATATCGCCGAATCCCGCTTCCACCAACGGACCTTCCATGGCCAGTATAAAATCGCGTTCGAATCGACGCAGTTTCTCCTGGAAACTTTCATGGGTAAACTCAAGTCGAGAGAGGTCGGGGTCCTGCCAAAAAGCGATTCGAAACCGTTCACCCTGGCTGGCTTCGAAGGTCGATAGGGAGAAGTCTTTAACTTCGGAACGCACGGGCACGCCGATCAGAGCGACCAAAATGGAGAGGCTGGCAAATAAGATTCCTTTTGAATTAAAAGGACGAGGCATTTGGGATTACCGCGATTTTCTCAGGGTGCGAAGCATGGCGGTTTCAGGACTTCCTGAGAATTCTTCTTCAAGCCGCTGAAAATAAAGTGTCAGCCGCTGTTGACTTCCGCTGGGATCGAGGACTTGTAAGCACTGCGAGGCATTCCAAAGGGCTGCGGGAGTGAAATCCGAACTCGGAAACCGATCTAAAAAATTGGTGTAGGACCGCAGTGCATCGCGATAGTTTCCTTTTCCATGAAAACACCAGGCTCGCGAGAAATCGATCTCCTCCGAAAGATCCGGACGCAGCTGGTAAAAGTTCGGATGCTTGTCCCATTCCGTCTGAGATTCGTTTAAAATGTTTAGCGCACGGTTATAGACACCCGCACTTTTTTCGGTGTCGCCACTCAGGCTGACAGCATCTGCGTAACTCGCCAAAACTCGGGCATACAAGACATGTGTTTCGATTCGATCCAACACGAGGCTGTCGGATGCCTGCTGGTACCTCGCCCAACCGAAGGCCGGGGATTCCAGATGCTGTCCCATCCATCGCACGCCGGTTCCCAATGAATCCGCGTCGTTTCCCGAGTTCTGAAGGACGAAGAAAATGGCGGCATCGCGGAGCACACGAAGCGAGAGTTGGGTGCCCGGGTAACGATCGACAAATGCCTGAAACGCAGAAAGTCGCTTGGCGACTGGCCCCGATCGTGGGAGTTGTTGATATTCTTGGACCTCAAGCGAGATCCCTTGTTGGGTATCCCCAGCCCTTGGGCTGGGATCGACAGGTCTGGGAAGTGTCGCTTGACCCCATCCCCACTCGCCAAAGATGGCCAAAACTCCCAAGAACGTGAAAACCTGATTTCTCATGGCTCCTATACTACCTGATTTTATTTCGTTCAGTCACCCTCCATCGCCCGAATCGACTCTCCTTGAAATCGTTTTTCTGACCCTCCTGATCACTTTTCGGGTCCCCCCCGTTCCTCTTCTTCCCTTCTAGATATTGTGAAGATACTCTTCCCCCATTCCACTGGCTTGTCGATCGGTGTACAAGAAGTGGATCAACCTCAAAGGAGTGTTCATGAGTCTTCGAGTTGCGATCGGGCCTTCCTCATTCGCCCAAGAGGATGCGACCCCTCTGGAGCGTCTGAAAGAAGCAAAAGTCGATATTGTTCCCAACCCATTTGGTCGACGTCTCACTGAGGATGAGATCATTGAACATCTCAAAGGTGTCGATGGCCTTATCGCCGGATTGGAACCGCTCAATCGAAAAGTCATTGAATCCGCTCCTCAACTGAAATCGATCGCCAGAGTTGGGATCGGAGTCACCAATGTGGATTTCGAGGCCGCCTCCGATCGTTCGGTTATTGTTTCCAACACTCCAGATCCACCGGCGGTGGCGGTGGCCGAACTCACACTGGCCGCACTCCTCTCCCTTGCCCGTCAACTGACTTCTGCCAACCGCTCGCTTCACAGAAAAGAATGGAAGAAAAGAATCGGTCTCGGTCTGATGGGAGCGAAAGTCCTCCTAGTGGGGTATGGTCGGATCGGGCAAAGAGTTGCGGAACTCCTACGTGCCTTCGGATCCGAGATTCTTATTCACGATCCATTCTTCGAAGGCAATCTGGATCATGGCGAGAGAAATGTCTCTTTGGACGAAGGCCTCCAGGCAGCGGATATCGTTTCACTTCATGCGAGTGGAACCGAATGTATTGTGGGCGCCAAAGAAATCCAAACGATGAAAGAAGGTGCGATCCTTTTGAACTCCGCTCGCGGGGAACTCGTCGATGAATCCGCCGTCATTGAGGCTCTCGAGTCGGGTCACCTATCCGGGGTCTGGTTCGATGCCTTCTGGGAAGAACCCTATTCGGGGCGGCTTTGCGAATTGGACTCTGCCCTTCTGACTCCTCATGTCGGGACTTATACACGCCAGTGCAGACTGGAGATGGAGTCGGAAGCGGTGGACAACCTCCTGAGGGATCTAGGGGTGACCCGTGAGAATGGATGATCTTTTGCAGGAAGCATCGGCCGCCGCACGGAAAGCTGGCGATCATCTGAATTTGGCATTTCAAGATCGCTCCGAGGTTTTGAGCGATCAGGGGCGAGATATCAAACTCAAAGCGGACCGTGAAGCGGAAGCCATCATCCTCGACTTACTACAAGCCACTCCGCACCCTGTTCTGGCTGAGGAGAGCGGCGAGGTCGGGAACATCGATACGCAATCCCCGATGTGGGTTGTCGATCCCCTCGATGGGACATTTAACTACAGTCGATCCCAACCCCTCTGTTGTGTTTCGATCGCACTGGTCCAAGGAAATCGTCCACTTCTCGGAGTGGTCTATGATTTCACCCGGGATGAACTCTATTCAGGACTGTGTGAAACGAAAAAAGGGTTTCTCAATGACCAACCTCTGAAAGTCAGTTCAACGACCGAATCCGCGAAAGCCTCTCTCGCTACTGGGTTTCCAGTGAATCGAGACTATAGCAATGAGTCTCTCGAAGGAATGATCGGCTACTTTCAAAGGTTTAAGAAAATTCGAATGTTCGGAACGGCGGCCCTCTCCCTCGCATGGGTATCGTGCGGTAAGGTGGATGCCTATTACGAAGAAGATATCATGTATTGGGATGTGGCGGCGGGTCTCGCTTTAGTCGAAGCTGCCGGTGGATACGTCGATATCCGTGATTCGAACCGATTGGAGTGGGGAAAGACCATTCGCTGTGCTTCTTCCCCCTCGATCTGGGAATCAATCTGAAAAGGAGGTCACGAACAATGATTGTCGACCGTATCGATAACTGGGAACGCTATTCCAAATCGCCCGCTTGGAAGAAGGCGTTTGATTTCCTTAAGCAATTGGACGCCAATTCCGAAGAAGTCGAAACGCTTCTCCATCCGGATGGTAGCCTCCTCGCCAGAGTGATGAGTTACCCAACGCGATCTCCAAAAGAAGCGGTCCTCGAAGCACACCGGAAATACATTGATATCCAAATGGCAATCGAAAACAGTGAGGCGATCGGTTGGTATCCGGTTTCCGACTTGAAATCCAAAGACCCTTATGATGCGGGGAAGGATGTCGAGTTCTTTCATCCCCCCGCATCGGAAATCGCCAGAGTTAATGTGTATCCGGGAACCTTTGTGACACTCTTTCCCGAAGATGCCCACATGCCACAACTGACCACCGACAACGACCCAGTCGTGGTCAAGAAGGTCGTGATCAAAATAGCGCTGGATCTCTTCTAATAAAACCACTATTTCAAGGAAACGAAAATGAACATCGGCATGATTCCGGCCCGGATGGGCAGCCAAAGACTGGCCAAAAAGAATTTGCGCGAACTGGATGGTATTCCGCTAATTACCCGTGCTATCCGAAAATGTTTGGAAGCAGGAGTCTTTGATGAGATTTGGGTGAATTCGGAGGACGAGGCTTTTGCTGAAATCGCAGAGAACGAGGACGTCCAGTTTCACAAACGCCCGACAGAACTGGCCAACAACGTTGCTACCAGCGAACAGTATGTTTACCAGTTTCTTAAGACTCACGATTGTGATCGGTTGTTTCAGGTCCATTCAATCGCTCCCCTACTAACCGCCCCTCAGGTGGCGGGTTTCGTTCGGGAGATGATCGACAAGGATCATGACGTCCTCCTCTCTTGTACCCACGAACAGATTGAATGCGCCTACCGGGGACAACCCGTAAATTTTACCTTTGCAGAGAAGACGAATTCGCAAGATCTCGACCCGATACAACGTGTCAGCTGGAGTATCACCGGTTGGAGATCGACCAGCTATGTCGCGGCATTTGAGGCCGGAGAAACTGCCACCTACGCGGGGGAGAAGATTGGTTTCTTCCAGGTTGATCGCCTAGCGGGACACATCATCAAGACCGAAGAGGACCTTCAAATCGCGGAAGCGCTCCTCTCATTCACAGGGGATCGGTAGGTTGTCAAAGACTTTGCCCGGGGGATTGTCTTCAGTTTGCGTTTCCTTCAAAGATATCCCGGACACCCTGTCCAAACCCGTCGATTAAATCGGCGCCGATGTCGCGGGTCTTTTGCAAACTCTGCGTTGGGATGTCGCGTAAAATAAACTCCGGGATCTCAATCGCGTCGCCAAGCGTAACCGGGTTGAGGACCGTCCATTCGCCATCCCCAACTTGGCGAACAATAATCTCTTTCGATTGTAGGTGATCGGGTGTCCAATTGAACAAAGAAGGACCGAGACCAGGGATGCTTTTCAGATCGAAGATGGGGATTCCCAGGTTGATGTAGCGTGTTTGAACCTCTTCTTGATAGAGGTCCTGAGTGATAAAGAATCGAACCTCCACCGCCTGAAGGTCGAGCCCCACATTACCGACAAGTGGAATCGCCATGGCCAAGGGGGCTCTCTGGGTGTAGCCGGCTACCCGGTAAGCGACTCCATGTCGGGGGTGGAAGAAGAAATAACCGGTCATCCTTACTGGAAATCCCCCTTCGGAGAATTTGCCACTGGCAGTATTCATATAAAGAAACTCACCTTCGCGAACAACCCGAAGAGCCACTTGGTCAAATCGAGTGGTCCCGATAGTCATCCGCGAAACAACGAGGTTTGGTGGCGTCCCTCCCATCCGGGTAAAGGCTTCATTCACGATGTCGTGGCCACGGAACTCCGAAATGGATCGATGCGGTCGAGCGTTCCAGCGAGACTCGGATGCATACTCATCAAGGGGAAATCCTACGACTTCGAATGTCCCCCTTGCATTTGCAAGGATCACCGGCGCCACGATGTGCTCAAAGGAGAGGTCATCCAGAGTCGCTTTTCCATCGAGAATCCAGTTTCCCCTGGAGTTGCCTCGAATCTTTCCGAGGAACACACCCGAACCCTTCAATGTCACACCTCTAAATACTGCTGTCTCGGGAGAATTGTTCCCTTGGATACGGAGACTCAGGTTGGGAGTCCAGGACCCCCCCGATTGATTGACCTTGCCTGAAACGCCGAGTTCGATTGGATCTTGTTTACCGAATGCCATGACCAACTTCTTGACATCGTATTCATTTTCTCCCTTCTGGTCGATATTCAAGTTCAGTCTCCCGCCCCCCGAACGCAAGGTCTGTGGGAAAGGTCGATCTGTTACACCCGGTTTGGAATACCAGACAAAATCCTCCATGTTGATGGTAGATTGGATCGCTCTTGTCACTGAATTCCAATCGAGCGAAACCTGTCCTGCGGCCCCGACCCACCCAAAGAGATGTTGGTCTAATTTTCCATCGGGTCGCAATCGATTGAATCTTCCATTGCAGTTACTAACTGTCCCATCAAAGTAGGCTCGAGACAGCCAGGCTTGGGAGGTCTCTCCGGAAAGTGGGATGCTGCCCGCGAAATCCGCCTGGACTGTCATATTTCCCTTAATTTCGATCTGAGGAAGATTCATTTCGCGGGCGAGTTCGGCGAGATTGAGCTGAAGAGTGGGCGCCTGAAGAGCCCATTTCCTTTCTCCCTGGGAATAGCTAAATCCGATGGGGCCATTGATGCCTTTTCCCGAATCGATTCGGCCTTCCTCGATATCGATGGTCAGGAAGGGAGTCGTCTGAATGCGAATTCCTCCCCGAATCTTCCAATCTTTGGGATGAATGAACTGTTCGATTCGTGGATCGATTCGAAAACCTGGGATCAGCTCGGACAAGATGAGAAGGTCACCCGTAAGTGAGGCTTCTCTTGCGTGCAACTGCCTTCCATCCCATTCGGTTTGATAGAGTTCGAGGGCGAGAGAATCCCCCCACCCGATCCCCACCTCATCGAAGGTCACATGGGTTCCTTCACGAATCACTCGTCCGTCGAAGCTCAGGGATACCGGGCGGCTAGAGAGGTCCATCCCCCCGATCTGGAACTCCGACCCATCAAGAGTCACTCTAAAAACTGGATCGAATACCTCGAATGATGGATCTTCAATGTGAATCTTAGCTTTCCAACTTCCCCCCAACTCGTAAGGGAGTTCAGCCCAGTTTAGGTTCGTTGTTACAGCGTCCACCTTGTAGCCCTCTCGCGATGAGAGTGCGACTGTCCCTGTATAAGCGCTGCCAAATATATCTTGCGCGGTCCAAGTCCCCGAAAGATCTCCCTGGCTCTCGATCGGCGAGTAACTGAATTGGAGGTCTTGGGATCTGAAACCTCGTAACCCCCCTTCCACCACATCGGTGTTCACAGTGGCGACCTCAATGCTTGAGGTCCCTTTCCAAACCCTCTTCGTTCCCAAGAGATCGAGATCCATTTTGACCCCGGTAAGCGTTCGATCGATGAGATTCATGTCGGCATTGGAAACCTCAGCGGATGCACGAATTTTCGCCTCCCACTTATCCCAATCGCCCATGGGACCCGACAGTGTGGCGCTCTCGATCCGCGATGTTCCCTTTAGGCCAGAGATTCCGAGTTTGTCGGGTATAAATGGAACCAGCCAGGACAAATCAAAGTCGAGAGGGGAGAAATCTAGTTTGAGATTCCAAGGTGTCTTACCCGGATCGACTTCTACACGAAGCGCGTATTCCATCCCGGTTTTGAATCGGAACACCAAATCCCAATGAGTCGGAGATATGTAATCGGTCGGTAAATTCCCTGAAAAATCAATCGATGCGAGACTCGAGAGGAAGGGAAGGATCGGACCGACTTCAGGAACCTTCTGCGCCCATTCGGAGTTTCCGAGGTTTTGCAGATTATCGAGCCCGTCTAATACCAGACTCCCCTCGAACCCCCACAACTCGGATTGTCGATTCCAGGTGAAATCAAATTGGACCTCGCCTGAAATCGGCCTCCCGATAGACTCTCCCGTCTCAGGATCGATCGGCTGCCAGGTCAGGCTTTGGGGTGTGGAGTTTTTTTTTCCAGGTTTCCTGTTTGGAGGCGGATAAACTCAAACATCTCATCAGCCTGCATCGAGAGTCCCGAAAGAGTCAGATGTTGGTTGGGGTGAATGAATTCCAAATCGAAACCGTCCATGATCACATCGCCCAACCAAGTGGGGGAGTTCCAGGGCTCACCGGTCAGGCTGCGACCGGGCGATGATTCTGCAACCTGATTATCGGCAAGAAGTCCGACTAGCGCGTCATAGGTTTCGAACAGGGGCCACTCCTCAGCGGTGGGGTTTAGGCGGAGTCGTCCACTTTTACAATGAATGGCCCATGGAGAATCGAGGTCCTCGCGGGAAAGCGTCACCTCATCCGCATCGATCCCAGAGTATACCTCTCCGTCACCAAGGGTGACTTGAAAGTCCAGACCCGTGATCTGAACCAATTTCAAGGGGAGTGGTTTTTGTTCAGCGGATGCTGAGAGTGGAGAAGAAGCAGATTTTTTCTGGGAAGCGGAGAGTAGAGGCTGGAGGTATTCAACCAAATTCCATTTACCTTCGATTCTTTGCAGCGAAATTGTAGGATTGGTCAGAATGACTTGCCCAAACCGGCCCTCTTGCAGTCCCTGAACACCCCCTTCAGCAATCAATTCGACACGGTCAAAGGAGATCATCTTCCCGTGCCCGTCGGAAAGGCTGACATCCGAAAGAGTCAACAGGTTGGGCAATCCGATCTCTCCTGACCGTACCTGGACTTTCCCTCCCATGATTCGTGCCAGGGTCTCTTCAGCGGATTCTCGCACCGATTCGGGGGATATGGCGGTTTCGACTCTCTTGTAAATGACATAGCCGATTCCCCCCGCCAAAATCATGGTGAGAAAGACTCCTACCAGAAAACCCCGAATCAGACCACGACCGCTCGACATGAATTCTTCTTAAACTTCCCTCTTTGACCCATTTTCAACAAGGTAGAGGTGAGTTCAATTCTCCTCCCTCAGTTTTTGAATGGCCCCAACTATTTCTTCTGTCACCCTCGCGAGACTCTCCCGATTCTTGGCATCTTCGTCCCGAAACTCAAGAGCGGGCCCGATCTTAATTTTGATCCTTTTGGGGAGCGCGAATGTCGCGAACATCGGTTGGTAATGGTAACCAGAAAGAAGGACTGGAATCACCGGAGAATGGGTCCTTAAGGCAATCATCGCGATTCCCTGCTTGGTGTCTTCCATATCTCCTGAGCGACTAATGCCCCCCTCTGGAAAAGCGCCGATCAGGAAATCTTTGTTCAGGTTCTTGATCGCACTTTTAACCGCCGCGATGTCTTGTCCCGAACGGTTCACTGGGATACATCCTAGGAATTCGCACATCCATTTGATTGCGGTCATCTCATAATACTCTTTCGCGATCATAAAAGAGACTTTCCGGGGAGAAGCCGCCGAAATGATGTTTGCATCCAGGAAACTCAAATGGTTGCTCACCAGGATCCCACGCCCAGTCTTGGGGATGTTCTCCTCGCCTTCAATGTCCAGCCCTAACCAGATCCTGGAGTACAGATTATTGACCCACCACCAAAAATAAAACCGGAAGACATCGTATTTCTTCCGGAATCCTTTCAAATCGCGGGTTTCTGTGTAAACCAATTCTCTCATAGGAAGGGATTATATCCAGAAGAACGACATGGGAAAGGGAAGCAGCTGTGATGGGTCTCGCTACCTCTGGCCCCGGGCTATGCCCAGATGAACAGACGGCGAATACCCGTGTTTCTACTGATCCGGTCTATCCACCGCTTCCATCCCGTCATCGCCGAACCTCTCCTCCCAGGCGGATTCATCAGCCGCGAAAGGATCGCTCACCGGAGGAGGGTCTTCGGAGATCCCAGAGGGTCGGCGGGTCGGACGAGGACGGGGGGAGATTTCATAGGGTTCCGAGGGTGGGATTTCGTCGGGATCTTTGCCACCCCATTTCTTTCCGAACTCGAGACGCAGGCCCGCGTACCCGCGGCGGTCCACATGCCCGAAGAGGCCCTCAAACCCACCGATTAGATGGATGTTCTTCCAGATCTGTCCGCGCATGGAGATATCGAGGCGCTCTTTTTCTTCGGTGGTGAAACCAACCGCGTCCAATCGAAGTGACAAAAGGTCGGGCACCAGGTGTGCTTCGAGCCTCGCGCCGGCTTCCCCTTCCAGCACTCCGAAACCAGCCACCAATCGACCGTCTGAGTTTGGAATCTTTCCTAAGAAGAGAAGATCCAATCCCGGATCGGTCCCCACATCGTCGGCGCCCAGGAGGACTCCATAGTTTCCAAAAAAGACCTGTCCCGCGAGATCCCACTCCAGGCGGTTCGTGTCCGATTGATGCCATTCCGAGTACGCCCCTCCGAATTCGATGTCGAGTGGATCATGCGTGTTGATGTGGAAGTCGTAATCGTTGTGAGTATCTTCGGGGTCATCGTAAAACCACTGGAGTTCCGAGGATATCTTTAGTTCGATTCCGTCCCCTCCAATCCCGGTGAACTGATCGAAGAACCCGCGCGCGCTCCGAAGCGTCCCGGTCAGTTCACGGCTCAAGTCATCCTTGTACACAATATCGTGCAATGTTCCCGGACCGCTTTCGATTTGGTAGAGGGATGATTTAGCCGTATCGAGAGTCTCTTGAAAAGTGGAGGCGGCGTCCTTGATTCCAGTGATCATATCAGCGGCATTGTCGGAATTAGAGGCGACAAAGGCATCGATCCTCTCAGTCAATGTGCTCATCTTCTCCCCAAGTTCCGCGAACGATCTTGCCGCTTCCGAGAAATCGGGGGCAATCTCATCCTTCACCTTGTCGGTGATCACTTTCACATTGTCCATCGAACTTGCCAGGTTAGCCCGGTTCTCGTTCAGGATTGTATCCAGACTGGTTGCCGCTTCTCCGATTTTTGCCGTGGTGTCTTTGAGCAGTGTGAAAATTTGCTCCAAATCTTCTTTGTCCTCAGGTTCCACCAATGCATTCAGGGTTTCGGTAAACTCCGAAAGGTTTTCGAGAATCGCGCCTAAGTCTTCCTGGTACTCCTCGTTCCCCACCACATCGTTGACCGACCCCATCGCCTGCCGAAATTCGTCCGCGGTGGATCGGATCACCTCCTGCAAATCCATCGCTTCAACCCCGTGAAGAATGGTTCCATCTTGAACGGGCTGTCCGTAGCGTCCGTAGGTGATTTCAATCATCACATCGCCGAGGAATCCAAGAGGAACAATCGAAGCGGTGGCGTCATCGAGAATGATCCCCGAGTATTGTTCATCAACCGCCATCCACACCTCGATCTTCCTCTCATTCGGATTGGGAACCACACGCGCGACTTCCCCAATCCCCGTTCCCGCCAGGGTCACCGTCGTTCCCGAGCGGACTCCGGAGACCCGGTCATACTGGGCGGCGATCTCAAAGCTCTGCTTGAATGGGTTTCCACGGATGGAAAATACCAAGTAGGCCGCCACCGCGAGGGCGATCAGCATAAAGAAACCAACACGAACCTCCGATCCGCCCCTAGCCAAGGGTTTCCTCCTCGGTCAGTGGACCAGTCGCTGTGCCATCGATGAATTGTCGCATCAGAGGGTTCTCGGTTTCGCGTGTTTCCTCGATCGATCCCTCATAGGCGATCCGTCCCTTGTGAAGAAGCGCCATTCGATCCCCCACCTTGAAAGCGCTGGGCATGTCGTGAGTGACTACTACCGACGTGGCCCCCGTGTGGTCTTGGGTCTCTTGGATGAGATCATTGACCGCATCCGCGGTAACCGGATCGAGACCGGTGGTCGGCTCGTCCCACAATACGATCTCCGGCTCCTGCGAAAGGGCGCGAGCGACACCAACTCTTTTCTTCATCCCACCAGAAAGCTCCGCTGGTTTCTTCTCCAATACCCCGGGGTCGGTCAGATGGACTCTTTTCAGGTTTTCCACGACGCGTTCGCGAATCTCTTTTCTCGAAAGCCTTTTCTCTTCACGGTAAGGGAAGGCAACATTTTCCTCGACTGTCATGCTGTCAAACAGCGCCGACCCCTGAAAGAACATGGCGACCTACTTACGGATCATGGTGAGGAGGCTCCTCTCCACAGTGTCCACCGGGTAATCGTCGATCCAAACCGCGCCAAGATCGGGCGTTTGAAGGGCGACAATGTGTTTGAGCAATACAGACTTTCCTTCACCGCTGCGTCCCACCACCACAAGGGTATCGCCTCTCTGGACCCCGAGATGGACCCCCCTTAAAACCTGGTTCGATCCGAACGCGATATGGACATCCTCCAGACGGATCCGGAGATCGGGTTGATTCAAGAGCGTCGACTCGCCGAGTCCCACCATCAAAGCACCTTCAAGAGGATCTCGGTCAGAAAATAATCCGAGACCAGTATCAGTATAAACGAAGCGACTACTGAACGAGTGGTCGCCACTCCCACCCCTTCAGCCCCGCCTTTGGAGGTAAAACCGGTGTAGCAACCGATGATGGCGATGATGGCGCCAAAGACCACGGTCTTTAACACCCCGCTCAAGAAATCTTCGATCTCCACCCATTGGAAAGTGACACTCAGATAGTAGTTGAATGTGATTCCCAGCTTCGTTACCCCAACCAAACAACCTCCAAGAATTCCGACCAGGTCAGTAAGGATCGTGAGCAGTGGCAGCATGACCATCGCCGCGACCAGACGAGGGGTGACCAGATACTGAACCGGGTCGGTCCCCATCGACTCCAGGGCATCCAATTGTTCGGTCACTTTCATGGTCCCAATCTCGGCGGTGATTGCCGCCCCGACTCTTGCCGCGATCGCGAGCGATGTGAGCACCGGAGCGATCTCTCGGAGGAGGGCCAAGCTGGCGATCCCAGGTGTCATGTTCTCCGACTGAAATCGTGCGAGCTGGACACCGGTCTGAAGCACCATCACCATCCCGGTGAAACTCGCGGTGAGCAAGGCGACCACCAAGGAATTGACACCTACCTGCTCCATCTGTTCGAACCAGAGGCGGAATCGGTAGGGGCGGTGAAAGATCCGAATAAACGCCGCTCCGGTCAGTTTCGACACCCCTCCCAGATGGAAACAGACGCCTCGAATCCACTCGAACAGTGAGCCAAAAGGGTTAAAAACCCCCCACCCAGAAGAAGTTCCACTTCTCGAAGTCAAGTTAAATCAACCTTTTACGGGACAGGTATCCCGGGTTTCACGCGCAGACTCTCCCCATGAAAAATGGACAGTCCTTCATATCAATTTTCGGCATCTGGATAGCGGTCTGAAGGGCGGGGAAGAAACCTTGCTAGGCCACACAAGTTATTGCTGCCTCGTCGTGGCTCCCGCGATGGGACGCCGGGCTACATGACTCACGGGGATTCCATTGTGGGGGAGGGACTAGACCCCACTGGAACGAGAATCCTTTCTCCTTACCACTTCCGCACGAATCCCTTCATGGTGTTCCTCGCCGGAGATCAGGATGAGAGGATGAAATTGACTGTTCTATTCGCAGGAAGGGATTCCTGCTTAAGTTGCGCTGAGAAGGGAATCTCGGCGCAGAATGACCATCGAAAGGAATTTTATCTCATGTCTTCACCCCATCGCTTCTTCTGTTGCATCTTTCTGTTCTTCCTAGCGACTGTCGCACACGCCATCCCGCGATCCACACAACTCAAATTCGAATGGCCTAACGACACTGTCCGCTTCTACCATGTTGCGATCGCTCTCACACCGACATCGGCCACTTACACAATCCTCGGGGCGAGCTTCGATGGGAAGAGCGAAGTCTTCGTGCCCTTCATCGATGGCAAGATGTGGCAACGGGAGTTCCTTCGAAGCGAGGGAGGATCGATCAACGAAAACATCCCGGCGGGGAAGGAAGTCTTTCTCGCAGTGCGTTGCCCCTGGGAGAATGGGAAGAAGCACCGGATTTCGCTCTCGTTTCAGGGAGGAGATGAAGAGGGTCCGAAAACGATTCATCTTGATTCGACCGCGCCGGAGAAGGGTGGGTATCCGTTCCCGGGTTGGGCCTCGCATCGGGTCTTGGTGCTCGCTGAGGATTTCGGAATCCCGCATCTGAAAGACCCGCAGATTCAATTCATCACCGAAGAGGCGGATAATATCGGTTCTTGGGAAAGAGAACTCCGCATCGCTCACATCGATCCCGAAACGGGAGAGGCGAAAGAAATTCCCAGCCAGGTTTTGTTTGTTAACGAGAAAGCGGACGAACCGGAGAAAGGAAAAGTTTACTCCACCTGCCAGGCCGCCTTCCTCGCCGATGTCGGAGCAAACGAGAAAAGATATTACGGATTCTTTTACGGCAATCCGGCTGCTACCACTCCCGAGTACCAAACCGACTTGACTCTTTCCGAGGAAGAAGAAACGAAATGGATCGAGAACGATTTCTATCGGGTTTCACTCCATCCAAAGAGTGGACAACTCAACGGCTTCTTCACCAAAAAATTTGCCAGAGGGGACAAGAAGGGGTTTTACGGTCCAAAATATCCCGTTCACTACAATCCGGATGTCTGGCCCAAAGGTCGCAGTTGGAGCCATGTCTCCGATTGGAGTCCGCCGCCGAATGTGACCACCGAGGTCGGTCCGGTTTGTATTGTTCATCGAAGATGGGGGCCACTTCCCTGGACACCCGAGATCGAGACC
>JAJDBZ010000696.1 GCA_029261095.1 Candidatus Omnitrophota bacterium
TCCCCCGTTTCTCCCCCTTTTTGAGGGATGCGCCATCTCTAAACCGCCTCTATGCTCGTTTCAGATCGGTAGCTTTGGGAAATTTATCTAGTCTGAAAGGATGGGATCGCTGATTATGGGCCATTCAGAAGGTCTTCAGGGACGTTCGATCGGAAAGCCGGACGATTATCGAATCGTTGTTCAGGGAATCTTACCGGAATCGTATTCCGATCGCCTTGGGGGACTTTGTATCGTCCACGAGGAAATCGGAAATCAGCGTCCAGTAACGATCCTCGTGGGTCCGATCCGGGACCAAGCCGAACTGAGTGGGGTGTTGAACACTCTCTACGAACTTCACCGACCTATCCTGGAAGTGCTACGATTACCACCTACAGATTGAGTCGGATCCATTTTTTTGGTAAGAGACCGAAGTTGATGGAATGACGGTATATCACGTTTTGAAACCTTGAAGACTGGATTGAGCATCACGGCGTGGCGATAAAACGTAAGGCTAAATCAATGTTACTTTCACTCCTCTGGATTGCTTCGGCGCTCTTCATCATTTTGCTGACGTTCCTTCTAATACGCGCGTTCGATGCTCGAAGGATGCCCGAACTGATGAAGTGGCAACGTCACCCGCTTAAAAGCGAGTTTCGGTCCGCTGACCTCCGTGACAATACAACCCTTGCCGATTATCAAGCGATTGAGGACAAGCTGGCCCAGGAACTCAAAGACCTCTTCATTCCGAACGATGACCAGGGATGGCGATTTAGGAGCAGCCGATATCTGGACAGAGGTGTGTGCAATCCTTCTGCATTTCCGAAGAATTGGAATTGGTCTTTTGAACTAACCCCACCCGAGATCAAGGGTGGGGTTCTCTTGCTTCATGGCCTCACCGACTCACCCTACAGTATGCGAACCATTGCCGAGGATTTTGCCGCCCAAGGCTTTTATGTGCTGGGTCTGCGTTTGCCGGGCCACGGCACTGTGCCCGCTGGGCTGCTATCGGTTTCCTGGAAAGACTGGACCGCTGCAGTGAAGTTGGGAGTCAAGCATGTTCAAGAGAAGGTCGCAGGACAAGGTCCCTTCTTTATGGGGGGATATTCTAATGGCGGCGCGTTAACGGTTAATTACGCATTGCAGGCAATTCTGGACGGTTCCTTACCTTGCCCGGATCGGATTATTCTCTTTTCGCCCGCGATAGAAATCACCTCTTTCGCACGGATCGCAAGGCTGCATCGAATTCTGAGTTGGATTCCCTACTTTGAAAAGAATGACTGGCTGGATATCCAACCCGAATACGATCCCTACAAATACAACTCGTTCCCCCAGAACGCCGCCGCACAGACTTGGTTGGTCACTCTATCGTTGAGAAAGAACCTTCTCCTGGTATCGAAAAAGGGAGTTCTGGACAAGCTCCCGCCGATCTTATCGTTCCAATCTATCGTGGACGCGACAATCAAGGGGAGAGCCCTCGTTACCGAACTTTATGGAAACCTCCCAGAAAACGGCAGCGAAATCGTTGTCTTCGACGTTAATAACGCCGACCGGCTCGAAGGTTTGTTCGTTCACGACTTTCGAAAAAAACTCGTGGATTGGGAGAAGATGGGTGACTTGCCTTATGCCCTGACCATCGTCACTAATGATACTGCCCATTCACGGCAGGTGTGTGCACGATCGAAAGTAGCCAATTCGATTGAGGTGAGGACCCGTCCGCTGGAACTGAAGTGGCCAGACCAGGTCTACTCTCTCGCTCATGTGGCGATCCCCTTTCCCGTGGATGATCCCATTTACGGTTCCACGAGCCCTGATTCCGACTCTCCCTCTTTGCGTATAGGCGACCTCGCTCTTCGAGGTGAGAAAGGAGTCCTGACGATTCCAAGCAGTCAACTCATGCGGTTAAGAAACAATCCTTTTCATTCGTTCATGCTCCAAAAGATTCACGATTGGATCGGACAAGCCGAATGAAGTATTTCATGGAAGGAGCATGGTGATGGCGCTTAACATTCGCAATAAAGTCATTCTCTTTTCAGTCATGACGATGTCCGTTATCGCGCTCGCGGTGGGTGCGACTTCGATTTATCTGCTTTACCAGACCGCATTTGAACAAAGAGGACTCATCCTTCGGGAAATGGTAAGCGTCCAGGCGCGCCTCATTGACGCCGTCGCCCGTTTTGATCGGATTTACAGCCAAGATGCAAACAAAGAAGGAGCAGCAGCCGCTACATTGGGCCAGGTGATCGATTCCCACAAGAATTCCGATGGGATTGGGGAGACAGGCGAAATCCTACTGGGGCGTCTTGAGGGTGAGGAGATCGTCTTTCTACTAGAACCACAGCATTTGGATCGCGGCAAGCCGTTACGGGTCCAGTTTAAGGATAGCCTCCTAGCGGAACCCATGCGGCGGGCGTTATCGAACCAATCGGGAGTGATTGTGGACCTTGACTATCGTGGCGAAAAGGTTTTGGCGGCTTATGAGCCAGTGCCAGAACTGAATGTCGGAATCGTGGCGAAAATCGATGTATCCGAGATCCGATCTCCTTTCCTTCACGCGGCGCTTGTCGCGACGCTCGGGGCCATTGTCCTCGTTATTTTGGGCTCTCTAATCATGGTCAAGATCAACAATCCTCTCATCAGGCGCGTGGAGGAAACCGCACAAGAGTTGAGGAAGAGTGAGGAACGCTTTGATTTGACGGTGCGTGGGAGCGGTGACGGTCTATGGGATCATAACCCGGCCACAGGAGAGCTTTGGTATGCGGACAGGTTCAGGGAACTTCTTGGATACAGCACTGAGGATGAGTATCCCAATGTCGTTGAATCGTGGAGCGATGGACTACATCCGGACGACCGTGAGGCAACGCTAACGGCTTTTGCCGCTCACTTGGAACGTGATGTGCCGTACGACGTCGAATATCGCCTGATAACGAAATCCGGTGAGTACCGGTGGTTTCGAGCACGAGGAATGTCCCTGCGCGACGAAACGGGACGATCTTACAGGGCAGCAGGTTCCATTACAGATATCTCAGAACAAAAACGAAATCAGGAGGAACTCCAACAACTGTCACGGGCAGTTACCCAAAGCCCAAGTTCCGTGGTGATCACCGATCAAAATGGAACTATCGAATATGTGAACCCGAAATTTACCGAGGTTACTGGTTATACCCAAGAAGAGGCGATCGGGGCAAACCCCCGAATCCTGAAAGCAGGCGTACATCCACCCGAATTCTACAAAGACCTGTGGGAAA
>JAJDBZ010000697.1 GCA_029261095.1 Candidatus Omnitrophota bacterium
TCGATTCCGAAAGGGTGGGGATGTGGGGAATCTCGCTAGGCGGGTTGGCCACCATGTTCTGGACACCTTTGGAAGAAAGGATTCAAGCGGCTGTAGTTGCAGCTTGGTTCAATCATCGTCTGAATAAGATGGTGATTCCCGATAAGCGTTACACTTGCTTCCTGGAGACACATGAGGAACATGCCTTTTTCCGAGGCTGGCTGACCGAATTCTCCGATTATGATGCAGTCAGTCTCATCTGTCCTCGACCGCTTTTGATTCAGACCGGCAAGAAAGATGGGATCGCTTGGTGGCCCCAGGTCATCGAGGAGTTTGATTTGTCCAAGGCACACTATGAAAAACTCGGGTTATCAGACCGGATCGAACTCAACCTCCATGAGGGTGGGCATGAGGTTGTCGTGGAATCTGGAATTGCCTTTCTCGAGAAGTGGTTGATGCCAAAGCCCTGATTCTAACCCGACTACACCAGCCCCTTCGCCTTGAGCTCCGCCGCGGCCTGATCGAACTTGTCCTCGGCTTCGACCCGTTCGGACCATTCGACCAGTTCGCGGATGCCCTGTTCGAAGGTCACTTTCGGTTCCCAGCCGAATTTCTCGCGTAGTTTTGTGTTGTCGGCGTAACAGTGCCGGACATCCCCCTTTCGGAATTTGTTTTGAATATCCGGTTCGATCGATTTTCCGCAGACCTTCGCGATCGTGCGCGCGACCTCGGCGATAGGGATCGGATTACCCGTGCCGACATTGACCGCTTGGTAATCGAGAGAGTCGCTGTCTTTAAGTGCTGAGAGGGCGGCGGCGACATCGTGAACCGAGATGAAATCCCGGCTCTGTTGACCATCCTCATAAACCACGGGCGCATTATCATTCTTGATCCGGCTCATGAATATTGCTGATACTCCGGTATACGGATTCGAAAGAGATTGGCGCGGACCGTAGACATTGAAGAAACGGGTCGCCACCGAAGGAATGTTGTAAGTCCGTCCGATGTTCAGGACCATCTCCTCTTGGTGCGCCTTGGTCATGGCGTAGATCGAGTTCTCCTGGAAGGCTTCAGACTCCGGCGTTGGAAGAGGTCTGAGTCTCTCCCCCGTATCGGGGTTCTTCAATTCCCAATCACCGGCTTCCATCTGGGAAGCGGGGCGCAAACCCGGACGAACTTTCGTTCCCGTCTCGACACCCTCATACAACCCTTCCCCGTAACTGGACATACTCGCAGCGACCACCACTTTCTCGATGGTATGATCCTCATTCACGAGAATATCGAGGAGGCGCGCGGTTCCCAGGGTGTTCGCCTCGACATAGTGATCGATCTGGTATTGAGATTGACCGACCCCGACCGCCGACGCGAGGTGGTAGACGATCTCGTTCTGTTTGAGGAGTTTCGCCATGAGACCACGATCCAGAATGTTCCCTTGGACAAATTCCGCCTCAGAGTTGAGATATTCTGGCGGACCCTCCGGGTGAACTTGAGAGTCGAGGCAATCTAGAATGGTCACCTTCTGCCCCTCTTCGATGAGACGGTCCACCAGAAAAGATCCGATAAACCCGGCCCCGCCGGTTACCAAAATACGCTTCGCGGTCATGCGTGAAAAACCTCCAGGCAATTTTGAGAGAGTCGAATGTAGAGGTGGATTGGATTTGGGGGAAGGGGGTGAGGCTCCCTTGGGTCACATCGATGACTTTTTTAACCTGTTCGACCTCGAGGGAAAGTTGCGGGCATACAAACCCAGTGCCCGGCAGCGCGACTAATCGTCGGGCAACGATGCATATAGGATGTAGCCTTGGTTGGTGCCGCCCACGACGGCTTTGTGGTTCGGGTCGTTGATAGAGATGACATGGTCGAGCCAGTCGTTGGGCTCGGGAGTGGGGGTCGGCCCGAGGTCGCGCCAGGTAATGCCGCCGTCTTCGGAGAGGTAAAGGTGGCGGTCGTCGCTGTAAGTCGTGTATAGGACGCGTGTGCCGCCGAGGTGGGCGAAGTCGTCCGCCGCCGCGCCGGGTTGGGATGTGTGAAGCCAGGATTTCCCATTGTCCTCGGAACGATAAATGTCACCCTTTTCGGTGCCCATGAGGACCGTGCTGTTGCCGATGTACTCAATAGCGTAAAGGGCGCAATCGTCGATCTTACTGAGCTCGAACCAGGTCTGGCCGTCGTCGGTGGATTTGTAGACACGTCCCGCCCAACCGTTGGCGATGATCCCGTCGCCGACCGCGTTCAGGCGGTAGATGGCGTGAGTCGAGATGGGACCAATGTGTTGCCAGGTCGACCCACTGTCTATCGAGCGGTGGATGCCGCCGCCGGTTTCGTTGGCATCCGCGACGAGGACCGTACCCTGGGGAGTGACAAGCATGCCATAGGCGTTGGCGAAGTGAGAGTTCTCAGCGTCTGCGACTTTCCCGAGGTCCGTCCAAGTGTCGCCATAATCGGTGGTGCGCCACACATGGATGTCACGACCGGTGAGGAGGTAGGCTTCACCATCCGTTCCCGAGGCAAGGCAGGTGATGAAATCGTCGCCGGTGATGTCGCCGACTTCGCACCAGGTCCGGCCGTAGTCGGTGGATTTGTGAATGTAGCCGGGGTGCGGCGAGTTACGCGTACCAGCTAGGACGACTCCGTTCCCGAGATAAGCGATGGCATCGACACGGCTGCGCGGTTCGAGGGGGATGGTTTCGAATTGGAGGTCGAAAGCGTGGGTGCATGCGGCGATAACAAGGGACGACACGAGAAAAACGATGCCCGCTTTACTGCCGATCACGAATCCCTCCACATACCCGGCGAAACGAGGCCTATTATCCCGAAGACCTTTTCTCCTCTAAAACTGCCTCAGGCTCTCGAGGGCGAGGCGGTTTCAACGGGTGTCTCGCGGGTGGATTTTTCTCCCTCTCTTGGGGTCTAGTCAACTAATCTAAGCGACCTTTGTACAAGCGTCAATGAAAGATTAGGACAACTTCACGGTGGAATCTCCCGTTGTTGCCAAGAATCGGGCAATCGCCATAAAGAATCTAAGTCCTTGAAATTTGGGGAACTCCCCTATGTTCAGATACCTCTGAATGTCGGATCATACACAACTCACACCCGGAGGTGTCCTCATGAACGACTTTTCCAATCCACGACGAACCTTTTTGAAAATGACCGCCGCTGCCGGCGCGGCCGCCCTCTCGACGCGTGCTCATGCCGAAACGACCGACAACTCAAGCGGTCTCCCGCAAAGAAAGTTTGGGAGGACGGATGAAAGAGTCTCCTCGCTCTGTCTTGGGGGATGGCACATCGGATCGATTAAAGAGGAGAGCGAGGCAATTCGGATCATGCACGCCGCCATCGATGAGGGTCTCACCTTTTTTGACAACGCCTGGGATTATCACGATGGCGGCAGCGAAGAGGTGATGGGAAAAGCCCTCGCCCAACCGAGTAAGCGCGACAAGGTCTTTCTGATGACCAAGAACTGCAACCGAGACGCCAAAGGGACCCGCCAGTGTTTGGAGGACAGCCTCCGGCGACTCAAGACCGACCGCATCGACCTCTGGCAGTTTCATGAAATCAATTATGACAACGATCCCGACTGGATTGTGGAGAAGGGCGCTTTGGCGGAAGCCCTCAAAGCGAAGCAAGAGGGGAAGGTCCGCTATATCGGTTACACCGGGCACAAGTCGCCGCATATTCATCTGAAAATGCTCGAGAAACATGCTTGGGATTCGGTCCAGATGCCAATCAATGTTTGCGATTACTTTTACCGGAGTTTTGTCCATCAGGTCGTTCCACAAGCCAACGCGCGAGGCATCGCTCCGATCGGAATGAAGAGCCTCGCCTCTGGAAGATTAATCAGGGAAAATGTTTGTACAGCCAAGGAGGCGATCGGTTATGCGCTCAACCAACCCATCGCCACTTTGGTCTCGGGAATCGATTCGATGGACCTTTTAAAAGAGAACATCTCCATCGCGCGGAACTTCAAACCGATGGGGAGCGAAGAACTCCAATCCCTTTTAGCGAAGGTCGAACCCGAGGCGGGCGATGGACGTCACGAGCGGTTCAAATCGACACAGGCGTTCGACGCGGGCTACCACCGGAAGCAGCATGGGTTTGGGTGAGTGCATCGTGCTTTCCTTTCCTGCACTATTCGGGATGACTGAAGTCTGTTTGAACAGGCGACTCATTCTGGAGCCACGGAATTGAATCCGTGGCGCGCCTCGATTGGAGCGGATAAACTATCTCGCCATATCGATATTGGAGGGAAAGACCCAGTCCGCGAGGGAATGAATACCCTCGCTACGCATGGAGCCGTCCGTTGAAACGGACTCACGC
>JAJDBZ010000698.1 GCA_029261095.1 Candidatus Omnitrophota bacterium
CCACCCCCTGGCCCCCTCCCCGCGATGCGTGGAGGGGGAACAAAGGGTCCCCCACACCACATGGTGGAGAGGGGGTTAGGGGGAGAGGTTTCTTAAATGCGAATCCCACCCCTCCTCTCCGACATCCTCCTCGTCATGCGCTGGACCGTGATCCACCTTGCGGTCTTCGGTTTCTGTTCCTACACCGGGATGGACAATTCGTATGAGGAGGGTTGGCCGGATTATTCGCTGATCTCCCACACGCTTGCCCAACCGATGAATTGGGTTTCCCCTTACAGCGTCCCGCTCGTTCTCTTCAACAGTCTCCTCTGGGGGCTGGCGGCGCTTTTCCTCCGAAAGATTTCAAGATCCCAAAACAGAAATCGCCTCACACGATCCGCCGGTGTCCTCTTCATCTGCGGCGGCTTCTATACCTTCCTCCTCAAGGGCGTTCTCTACCTCCTCGGAAGAGACCTCCCCATCGCCCACCGCGACGATCTCCTCCGCGATCACCCGCTGACTCAGATTCTCGGTTTCCCGACGATTCAGATATCGGAATGGTTCGAGATTCCGTTGAGGTTGCCGCTGACTTTTTGTGTGGGTGTTATGATTGGAGGGATTTGTTTGGTTGTGTGGAGGTGGGGGATTGGCGTAGGATCTGAGTCCTAAAGGCTGTCAGCGGCTTAGTGGTGGAGAAGGAAATCAAGTTGAAAAGCGTCTATCTCGAAACCTCCATCCTCAGCTACTTGACCGCTCGGCCGAGTCGAGATCTACAGGCATCCGCCTGGCAGCAGGCGACTCTCCAATAGTGGGAGAATGCGCGCCATTCTTACGAAGTCTTCATATCCGAAATCGTTGTCGCGGAGGCTTCGGGTGGAGATCCGGAAGCAGCGGAGCGTCGACTTAATGCGATCAGTCAATTCCCCAAACTTCCTTTGGATCGCACCGCCGAGAAACTGGCCTCGCAATTGATTGCGGAAGGCGGTTTTCCAGAAAAGGCCGAGGTCGACGCGCTCCATGTCGCCATCTCGACCGTTCATGAAGTCGACTTTTTCTTGACTTGGAACTGCCGACATATCAAAAATGCAGAGACGAAACCGATCATTCGGACAATTTGTCTAAATGCCGGATACCAATGTCCGGAGATCTGTACGCCGCAAGAACTTTTGCCCGAGGAGAATTCCGATGTATAAGGACGAAATCATCGAGGAACTCTGGAAACAACGCGAAGCCTACGCGGCGGAGCACAACCACGATCTACATGCCATCGTCAATGACCTCCTTGAGCGTCAGAAAAACCCCTACACCCGGTTGGTCGATCGGAGAGGTTCGGTACCTATGACCCCCACGGACGATATCACCCAAGAGAACTCAAAATAGGGAGATTACAACTGAACCGTTGCATTCTCGAATAGGAGCGAACCACCCGATCCGCCCGCTCAAAGGCCCCCCAGCCGAGTTACTTTCCACGAAGCATGCTTGAGAAGTGATACGGGATAGGTTACACTTCAGCAGTGATCCGGAAATTCAAGCATAAGGGTCTCTCAAGGTTTTTTGAAAAAGGATCGATATCGGGGATCCAAGCAAGACATGCTCCTCGGTTGAGACTCATCCTGGGACGCCTGAACGTCTCGACATCTCCGAGGGATATGGATCTCCCCGGATTGCGATTGCACCAACTGATTGGTGCACGGAAGGGAACTTGGGCCATTACGGTCAGCGGAAACTGGCGGGTCACTTTCCGATTCGAAGATGGTGATGCCATCGATGTTAACTACGAAGATTATCACTGAGGAATCGAAAATGAAAATGCACAATCCACCACACCCCGGAGAAGTCTTGAAGGAACTCTGCATTGAGCCGCTCGGGCTTTCGGTGACAGAGACAGCAGAGGCGCTAGGCGTTTCGCGAAAGACTCTATCCGCCCTGATCAATGGACGATCGGGAGTCAGCCCTGAAATGGCCATCCGCCTTGCCAAAGCGTTCGATACCAGCGCCGAGAGCTGGCTCAACCAACAAGTTCAATACGATCTTTGGCAAGCGGAGCGAAAAGCGAGGGGGCTGAAAGTGAGAAGGCTCTCGGCGGCTTAGTGGTGAAGATTGATATGAAATGTCATTCTTGTGAGGCGGAAATTGTTTCGAAGAAAGTCAGGAAGCAGCACTGGCTCGAGGGGAACCTCTACATCGTCGAAAATGTGGAAGCCGAGGTCTGTCCCGAATGTGGCGACCGCTATTTCCACGCCACCACTCTTGATCGAATTGACAAACTGATTTCCGAAGACCACCCGGTCAAAGAGGTTCTATCCGTCGAAGTCATTTCCGCCTGATCGAATCAACGCCACTTTCCCATTGCAATCCATTCAACCCCTCGGATAAAATCCAGAACTGTAACCAACCGCCGAATGCGAGATTCCAAAGAGGAGCAACCAACACCCATGCCTCCACTCAAAGGCTCCCCCGCCGAGTTGTTGCTCAAGAAAGTGGGGGAGAAGTAACTGACCTTGGAGACCTATCAGGATGAGGGGCAAAATTCCAACGAAACCTTATTAAGATTAGGTGGCTGAAAGGACAATCTCCCGATAAATGTCACCATTGCTCTGAGTGCCATTTGACGGCGAATAGGCGACCGAACACCTGTCATCGTCCCGATCCGGTCCATAGGAATAAGCCAAGATCTCGCCTCCATCGAGAATCAAGATCTTATAGGGGTTGTCTTTGTCGAATGTATCACGAGTTCCTTCCAAATAGATCCGCGTGGCCCACTCTCGCCCCACAACCTCTACTTCTTTCAGTTCGTGCTTCGTCTTCAAAGCTTTCGCTCGGTCGGGGGCTTCATGAAGAATCGACCTGACTGTAAGAAGATAGACCACACCGAGGAGGAGTAGAGCGAGAAGAGTGTATAGAACCATCTTTTTCATATGATCCTTCGCTCCCTCACGGCTCCACATACCACCCCGCCAGAATCTCCTCAATTTTCTCCTTCGGCAAATCTTCTTTGAACTTCAGATAGTACCTCGGGTGCTCCATTTCTTTTTCCTCATGGGCGGTTGTCTCTCCCTTTTCGCCGGTTTCGATGGAGACTGGGCCGACCAGGTCGAAGTAGTTCTTGTCGGGATAAACCGAGAAGAGCATCGCGGTTTGGTCCCAGGAGGGGCGGTCGTAGGGGCCGTCTTTCTTGCCGACCTTGAGGTAGTCCTCGTAGGCGACTCGCACCGGGTTCTCCGGTTTCATGTCTTTTTCGATCTGCTCGTAGCGGGAGAAGACGACGATGCCGATCTCGTAACCGCTGATGTAGACCGGGGTCGGCCATTCATCGACCACCTTCTTGAATGCGGGGACATTCATCGTGACATT
>JAJDBZ010000699.1 GCA_029261095.1 Candidatus Omnitrophota bacterium
TGGAATGGGAAACCAAGGTCTCGAGGCCCGGTTTCTCCGCAAGATTCAGGTGCGGACGCCCTTTCCACAACGACCCTAACCTTCCAAGCCCGAACGCGGTAGACTGAAGAGACTATTGCGTCCAGACATAGGAAATTTTTAAGCCTTCATGGCTTTATAGATTCTCCCCCAGAGATCCCTTTCCAGCTCAGAAGGGATCTCATCCCCTAGGCGGCCGAAGCACCCTACTTCGGCCGCTGATTTTTTTGCACACTTTTTTTGCACTTCGATACAGGTTATTCTCCGTGACATGACTGACATCTCAACAAACTCCCCGGTCTTGGTTGTTGCCGGGCTGATCCCCGAGGACCAGAAAATCCTGATTGCCCAGAGGCCCGAGGGGTCTTGGATGGAGGGGTTCTGGGAATTCCCCGGGGGCAAGGTCCACGCTGGAGAGGACCCACGAGCGGCGCTTCAACGGGAGCTTCTCGAAGAAATCGGGGTGGTTTGCCGTGTCGGCGAAATCGAAGAGGTCATCCACCATTCATACCCCGACAAAACGGTTCTTCTGCTTTTCTATTGGTGTCAGATTCTGGAGGGCGACCCGAAAGCAATGGAGGGACAGGCATTGAAATGGGTTTCAATAGAGGAATTGGAAGGTCAAAGCATTCTCCCCGCCGACATGCCACTCATCCAGAAACTTTCGAAACGAGATTGCTCGCCCGATCCAAAGCATGACTGAACGGCAGCGAGGTCCTGCAACTTCGATCGATCCTACCGATAGATCGTAACCTCTACCCAATTCAGGAACCATTGATGAAGATAATCGGATGAAGAGTGAACACCTGGGACTCGCCTTTCGCGTTCTACGGAAGAATAGAAAGAATCATGCCGCAGCCTCTGTGACTCAGATCGCCACGGCGACAGAGTCCAGGCCCTTTCGTGTCCTTGTCTCCTGCATCATCAGCCTTCGAACGAAAGATGAAGTCACAGCGGCTGCCTCGAACCGACTTTTTAACCTAGCCGACACACCAGAAAGCATCCTCAAACTGAAACATGAAACGATCGAGAAAGCCATCTTTCCATGTGGCTTTTACCGGAATAAGACGAGGACGCTCCAAGACATCTCGCGGGATCTCCTTAATCGATTCGGGGGGAGTGTTCCGGACTGTTTGGAGGATCTTCTTACTTTAAAAGGAGTTGGGAGAAAAACCGCCAATCTTGTCCTGACACTGGGTCATGGAAAGCCTGGAATTTGTGTGGATGTCCATGTCCACCGGATTGTCAATCGCTGGGGGTATGTTCGGACCCAATCGCCTGACGATACGGAGTTTGCGCTCCGGGAGATCCTGCCCAAAAGGTATTGGATCCCTATCAACGATCTCCTAGTGGTATATGGACAGACAGTCTGTCGCCCCGTTTCTCCCTATTGCAGTCAGTGCGAGATCAACGAGGTGTGCCAAAAGGTAGGTGTCGAGAAGTCCCGCTGAGAATCCTACCAACCGGGTTCCATTCGGGGATTGCAGGGGTAGACTAGGCGCTGTTTGTGAAGGGGAGCAATCACCATAGGCGCAGCCAATGGTTTCCCATCTCGAATCGTATCGAGATCCCACCGCCCGACAAAATGATTCCTCACCCATCCGGGATACTCCCAGAGGACCCGTGAGCCGGGGTGATGGTTACGAAGAAAGGTTTCACACGAATGTCAGTTGCACCCATTCCTCATTCGGAGACGAATGAATCAATACTTAAGAATCCCAAGATTACCTTTCTGGGGAGTCTCCCTTTCATTTCAGTTCACCTCGGATGCCTTCTCGTTTTTTGGGTTGGTTTTTCCTGGTGGGGCCTGGGGTTTTGTGTGGCTCTAGTCGGCATTCGGATGTTTGGGATCACAGGCGGTTACCACCGCTACTTTTCACACCGGACCTATAGGACGAGCCGAGCCTTTCAATTTGTTCTGGCTTGGATCGGCGCTTCAGCGGCCCAGATGGGTCCGCTCTGGTGGGCGGCCCACCACCGTCATCATCATCGCTATTCAGACACCGAGAAGGATGTGCACCCGCCGCGAAAGGGGTTTTTCTGGGCGCATGTCGGTTGGATCCTCGCAGAGATTAATGTTCCCACCAATATGAAACTGGTTCGCGATCTGGTGAGATTCCCAGAACTTCGGTTCCTCAACGAGTATTATATGGTTCCGCCAATACTGCTCGCGATCGCCCTTCTAGTCCTTGGCGCGTTCATCCCTGGTGCGACACCCCTGCAGCTCCTGGCTTGGGGATTCTTTCTCAGCACCACGATCCTTTATCATCTCACTTTCTCAATCAATTCACTGACGCACCGTTTCGGAACCCGCCGTTTCGACACCGACGATTCCTCTAAGAACTCGTTCATCCTCGGTGTCCTTACAATGGGCGAGGGATGGCATAACAACCACCACTTCTATCCCGGATCCGAAAGACAGGGTTTTTATTGGTGGGAAGTCGATTTCACTCATTACATCTTGAAGATACTGTCCTGGTTTGGAATCGTCTGGGACTTGCATGCGCCACCGAAAGAGGTTTTAGAGAATCGTTAGGAGTCTTTGGTTTCAAGAACCTAAGCCCTCAAGCACCCCGCAAGCATTCGGCTTTGCCACCCATGCGACCACCTGGAAAGTCTCACTGGAAAGAGACTCATGGTGCCCCTGAAGAACCGCGGCGGACTGCGGGCTGATATTCTGACGGAGGGGAAGATACGGGTCGGCGACCTGATCAAAATGGCCGAGTCTTTCTAGAAATTTCACACGCCACCTCCCAGAAACAACCATCCGGGTAGTAAAAGTAACCACTGCCTCCGCCCAAACAACATCCTCCGCCGGTTGCTCAATCTTGGCGCCCGAGCGTTCACCACACTCCTGGAATCAGCCGCCAACGAACCTCGGAGACATATTCACGGTACCCGGGAAGCTCGGCCTGAAGAGTCTTGTCCTCCAACCTAGTCCTTAAAACGAAAAGCGATCCTCCGAAACATGCCGGGATCAATCCCCATAGGGAGCCGAGCGCGATCGGAAGTGCGACATGGGCGAGTATCGCTCCGGCGTAACCCGGATGGCGGACATACGCATACGGGCCGGTGTTGATCACATGATGTCCCCGTTCATTCTGGATGCGGACAAACTTCACGAAGAATCGGTTGGTTTTCATCGCCCAAAGGGCGAACGTATATCCGACGACAAAGACCGCGAACGCGGAGAACTCAACCCACATAGGAATGGAGGGAGACCAACTGAAGCGGTTCGCGTCGAACCCCGCGGTCACGAGGGTGGCGGGACAAAGAAACAAGAATCCGACTGCGGCGAGAGGAGGGTCCCATCGTTTGACTCCTGGATTCCGACGCAAGCGGTCCTCGATTAGTTCGGATTCTAAGACCCCATAAGCAACCACCGTGAACACAATATAGACCACCAGGTAGACCCAAGCCATCGGCAAATGAACAGTTTCCGCGGGAACGAATAGGCAGGCTCCTTGAAAGGCTGTCCAAACCAAAACGAAAATCGCGAACCGCCACATTCTCAGCGCCTTTCAGGGAATGTTCTCGGTAATCCGTTTCCCCATACTGATTCGTTTTTCGGTCGTGTACCCCAGATCTCGATAGAAAGATTCGACTCCTTCGTTTCCTTCCATGATCTGGAGATTGATTTTCATACACCCAAGGGCGGATAGCGACTCTTCCGCATGTCTCATCAGTGCTCGGCCGATACCCTTCCTGCGATGCCGGGGAGAAACGGCAAGAGAATAAATCCATCCCCGGTGACCATCATACCCTGCCATGACCGAGCCGATCACTTCTCTTGAACCAGCCGCGGCCATGAAGAATAGGTCATCTCCAAAGTCTTCCTTTTTTCTGATTATTACCGAGGGATCGTTGTGGGCAGTCTCATAGTTGAATACCGCATTCCACAGATCGATGACTTGGTCGCGATACTCTCGATTGAAGGGGATAATTTTGTAGGACTCACCCACCTGGAATGCTCCTTGACTGAACTCTTATTTAGCTTGGTGATCGGTCATACTTCAATACGATACTCACGTGTGATTCGTGCCACCTGAATGGAAAAGGACGAGTACCATCGGTCTCTACCGAGACGCTGGGCTATGAGATGTTCCGAGTTCTCTTTCCAGGCCAAAATAATTTTTTCATCAGGCCAATATGACAGTGCGATTTCATTCTGTCCTTCGGTTACTGAATGAAACTCGAGGCACCCAAAATGATTCATTGCCAAATCTCGCATACGAGCCGACATCTCAGCATAATCACTATCAGATTTACGAATCTCGGCCCTGAATACAACAACGAACATTAAAATACCTCCTTATCGCGAGAGGTCGATTGAGTGACCGCGAGGCCAATGAAAGGCTCGATTTGTTAAGGTACGAACTACGGCAGCTTCAGACAAAAGGGTGGCTCTAACATTTTCAATGCGACCTTCGTTCCATCCCATCAAGGGAACCCTCTTTATCGTAATGAATATCGATCCTAACCCTTAACCTTAGGAATGTTCTCACCCCAGCTCCCCCCGAAACACAGTGACCGCCTGACCCCGGAGTTTGGTTCGGTCCCCCTCCACCTTCACACCCACAACTCCGCCTCTTTTCGAAGCCTGATAGGCGAGGAACTCATTCTTGCCGAGGCGCCCCATCCAATAGGGGCCGAGAGCACAGTGGGTGGAACCGGTGACTGGGTCTTCGTCGATGCCAAAGGTCGGGGCGAAGAACCGGGAGATGAAATCGTACTCAGTTCCTTTAGATCGTGCGGTTACCAAGACCGCTAGGTCTGACGCCGATTTCATTGCAGCGAAATCGGGATCGAGATCATGAACCTCTTCCTCGGTCTCGGCCACGAGCAGATAAGCGAAAGGAATTTTCCTCGTTTTCATCGGGCGGAGACCAACTGCTTCGATCAACTTGGGCGGAGGGATCTCTTCCTCGGAAAACAATGTCGGGAAATCGAGTTCGATCCAATCGCCAGCGCATCTCTTTGCGATGAGCTCGCCGCTCAATGTTTGAAAGGAGATCGAATCTTCCGCGACGATTCCTTCACTAAAGAGGATATGGGCGCTAGCCAACGTGGCATGTCCACA
>JAJDBZ010000700.1 GCA_029261095.1 Candidatus Omnitrophota bacterium
GGTGGGGTGATGCTCGAGTTGGGTTGTCATCTCATCGACATGGTGGTTTTAATCTTGGGCCGGCCCAATCAAGTAACCGCAATCATTCGCCATGATTCCCCATTCGAGGATAACCTGGCGGACAATACATTGGCAATTTTCGAATACGGTCACGCGCTCGTAAAAGTAGAAAGCAACGCGCAGGAGACCGCACCCTTCCCGAAGAGGCGTTTCAAAATCGTCGGCGCTGAGGGATCGATTATCCTCAGCCCGCTCGAGCCTCCGGAGATCCGAATCGCTCTGAGAGAACCCCACGGAGAATTTCCCAAGGGGGTGACCGTGAAAAAACTCCCCGACCTGGACCGTCACGTTTTGGATTTCCAGAACCTCGCCGCGTGTATACAAGGCGAGCGGGAGTTCGCATACACCAAGGAGCATGATTACCATGTGCAGGAAACCCTGCTGAAAGCGTGCGGAGTGGAGGTTTGATCGGTCCGGAACTTGATCGAGACCCTAAACCTTTTTCTTCTTCCGAATCTTCAATCGAAGTTCTTCTGCTCGTTCATGGATCTCTTCCAGATCGCTCTTCGATTTCTTGTTAAGGTTCTTGATCTGAAACTTCATTCGGTTGTTGTCCTGGAACTGGGGTTCGTGACGGTCCAAAAAATCCCAATAAAACGCATTGAAGGGACAGGCCTTTTCTCCAATGGTCTTCTTGTGGTCGTAAGGACAGTTCCGACAGTAGTTCGACATCTTGTTGATGTAGTTCGCGCTTGCGCAATAGGGCTTCGACCCGACAATCCCTCCATCGCCATACTGGCTCATGCCCAAGGCATTCGGCATAGAGACCCAATCGATGGCGTCGACATACATCGCCATGTGCCAATCGTGAAACTTTTTCGGATCGACTCCGTATAGGAGCGCGAACAAACCGAGCACCATCAACCTTTGAATGTGGTGAGCGTAGCCATGGTCGAGCACCTGCTTCATAGAATCCCGAACACATTCCATGTCGGTTTCTCCATCCCAATAAAACGAGGGTACCTCTTCATTGTGATCGAGTGCATTCAAGGAACCATACTCCGGCATCTTCATCCAATAGACACCACGAATGAACTCCCGCCAACCCAGAACCTGACGCACAAATCCTTCTAAGGAATTCAGCGGGATGTCGTTTTCTTGAGCGGCATCGAGAGCCCGGTCAAGCACTTCCCTTGGGTGGATCAACTTGACATTGAGAGGTGCGGAGAGGCGTGAGTGGTACAGGAAAGGTTCTCCGGTCCAAAGGGCGTCTTGATATTTCCCGAAATGCTCCAGACAATTTTCGGTGAAGTGACGAACCAAATAGAGGCTCTGCTTGCGGGTCACCGGTAAATTGAAGTGTTCGAGATTGCCGGGATGATCGGCGAATCGGGCTTCCACCATCTCCATCACCTCTTGAGTCAGGTCATCGACTTGAAAATCCGGCGGCACGGGAAGGTTTGAGGGTCCAGCCTTTCCGAATGTTTCACGATTTTCCTGGTCGAAATTCCATTCGCCGCCGACCGGTTTTCCATCTTCATCCATGAGGAGGTCGTGTTTTTTGCGCAGGGTACGGTAAAAGTATTCCATAGTGAGACCCTTTTTCCCCTCCGCCCAATCCTCGAATTCCTCGGGGGTGGAAAGAAAATGGGAATCGGATCGCACCTCGAGTTCGACCTTTTCCTCACCGCAAACCGAGCGGAGGGTGTGGAGGACTCGATAATCTCCGGGTTGGGTCACCACTAGTTTTTCCGGGTGGTGTCGATTGATCTGAGCGGAGATGAGTTCGCGGAACGATCGGTGTTCATTCTTCGAAGCGCGTTTGGCAAGTTCCTGATAATCGAGGGGAAGGTTCTTCTTCTTCTTCAGTTCATCACGGAAATGGCGCATAGCTGAGAAGAAAAAACCCAAGCGGATTTTGTGCGACCAAACATAAGTGGCTTCCTCCTCGACTTCACCCATCGAGATCCGGTCCTTTTTCGAATCGAAATCATCGAGGCAGGATCCCTTGAGATCGAGTTGGTCTCCGAAGATAAAGACCAGGTTGCGAGTGGTCAGGAAATTACCCCTCTTTCAGAACGGTGTAGGTCTGTCTCATCTCCAAGTTATACACATCATCCAGGGGATCCGGCGCAATGGCCCTTGCTTGCCGTGCGAGCGGGTGGTTCATCAGGTAGTCCACCACCTCGTTGCAGTCGGCGATCCAGACATCGTTGCCGCCGAATTCCTTGAGGGCCGCGAAACGTTGTTCGAGTTCTTCCGAGGTCACATCTTTCGCGGGGTGGATCGGTTTTTCCGGCATCGGACAGTGGTTGTAATCGATCACCCACCCGCCGACTTTGCTGGCGTTGAGAAACCCCTTGTATGGATCGAAGCGGGAGTAAAAAGGTCCCGGGTATTCGGTGTGAAGGGGGATGCGGCCGAGCCACATCAGGTCGGTGTCGATTGTGTTGACCCGGTCGTAGATGGTCATGATGGCGTCATAGCCCACCTCCTTCGCAATCTGGAGCGAGGGGGCATGCCCGTGGTTGCTGCCAGGCACGGTGAAAATCGTGATCGGCAGCTCCAGGATTTCTTCCATCTTCGTCTTCGCCTCGGCCACCTCGACTTGCGCATTCTCGACAGTCACCCCGCAGTGGGACATCGAATGGCAGGAGACCCCCCAACCCTCGGCGACCAGACTCTTGATCTGGTCTTTATCGAGGATGCTGAAACCGTGGTAGCTGCTCCCCGGGAGGATGCGCACCTTTCCGATCTGGTCGGTCACGATGGCAAGGTGTCCAGGGATCTCGTATTCCCGATGGAGCGGAACCGCATGTTTAAAAAGGTCGATCACCCCTTCGTCGTAGGTGATCGAATAGACCCACTTCTTCCCATCCTTCCAAGTGAACTCTTTTGGTTCCTCTTCCTGGGCAAAGGCCTTGTTCGACAACAAACCGGCGGCGGTCAGTGTCGCGGTAGATGTTAGAAAATTTCTGCGTTTCATGGTCTTACGCTCCTTCATTAACCTCTCCCCCTAACCCCCTCTCCACATTGTGGAGAGGGGGAATTTCTGTCCCCCCTCCCCGTTTGACGGGGAGGGGGTTAGGGGGTGGGGTTATTCCATCTCTTTCACCCAACTCGCCTGAGTCACCAATTGGTTCAACGAGGCGAAAGAGATCGCCGCGTTGGTGGCGTAGGCAGCGGAACTATTCGCGGGGAAGGTCGCCATGGTCGCGTCCCCCACGAGAAAGACATTGAAGTCCGGCGAAAAGTTTTGCCAACCGGCAGTCGTGCTGATGTAACACATATCGGTGGCGTACCCGGTCATCAAGATGTGCTCGATTCCCTGCTCTTTCAAAGTGTCGCGAATCTTTTCGTACCCTTCCAAGTCGTAGACAACGATGTCTTCCTCGGTGTTGGTGAGAGCGGTTGTGAGAGGAATGGGAAGTTTCCAGAAACCTTCCCTGTTGTAATGATCGCCGGAATCGAGTCCGGGAAACTGTTTGAAGTAATCTCTTACAGGCGACTCTTTGGAAAGGGCGATGACATCGGGTATGGGACCGGCGGTGTAGTTGAATCTCTTCAACTTCTCGGAGAGTTCCTTCAGCCCCTCTGCTCTCTCTTTGGCGGTGGGAATCTCCAAATCGAGCGACCGATAGATCTTTGCGCGAATAGGGTCTTCTGTTCCAGGCAGACTGTGAAGAACATATTTCACTTTCCCTCTCAGTCGATTGAGGAAGGGATCAAGCACCTTCCTTTGTTGCTCATGCCCGACTTCGTTTTTGATCGGAGTGCAGTTGAAGGCGACCCCAGCCGGTTCGGGGCTAATCCAACCGTTCTTGTCATCGATCCCCCAGGGATGCACCACGACGATGGCGGTCTTACTCGCATCGATAAAGTTGGGCATCTCGATGATGCCACGCGCGTTGTAGGACCAGCGCCAGGCGCGGACCGAAAGGTCGGCGGCTTCATCGTCAACCAGGGTCGGGGCTTCATAACGGGCCACCTCGACGATGGGTTGGAAGAATTCAGGGTGATCCGCCAGAATTGGTTCCGGATTCTCGAGAAGCGTGAGATTGTTTTCGTAGATGCGCGCCGAGTCTTCGGCCACCGCCGGCATTGCCAATAACATAAGCGCGAATACTTGGATTAGATTTTTCATGACATTACCCTCCGATCGAGGCAAAAGCCTCTACTCCATCTTCTGTAAGTACGCGAACAGATCCCTCAAATCCTGGGGCGACAGTTCTTTCAACAGGTCCTCCGGCATGAGCGAGAGGTCCGACTCACGGATGTCCTCGACATCCTCCAGGTTCAGGGTGGTCAGTTCGGCGTTCGCGTTCGCCAGGGTAATGGACCCCGGGGTCTTCTCAACCACGACGCCATTATACAGACCTTCATCCGAAGTGGTCACAATGAATTGAAGGTATTCCTTTCGCACCACCAGGCTCGGATCAACCAGGCTGACGAGCAAAAATTCCTTGTCGGTGCGATTGCTGTGGGTCAGGTCGGGTCCGATTTCCTTCCCCTCCTCATGGAGTTTGTGGCAGGTCGCGCAGGCCTTTGTAAACAGTTCTTTTCCATGATTCGGGTTGCCTTCGCCCGCGCGGAGGTCGTTGCTGAGTCTCCTCATCTCCGCCAATTTCTCTTCCGGCGTCCCCACCCTCACCGCGCCCCAATGGTTCTCGACGATGCGGTCGATCTCGGGGTTCTCGAAGAAGGCGACACGACGGATCTGGTCGACCGAGATCGGTTCGGTTTCAATCTTCCCGGCCTCCACCTCCTTGAGGAGCGCGAGGGCAAAAGATTCTTTGCTGAGGATCACCTCCAACAATTTGTTCTGCCGGTCCGGTTCCGCTTCCGAGTAATCCTTCAAGAGTTTCAGAGCGTCCTCGTCTTGCGCGGTGCGCCGGACTCCTTCCAAGAAGCATTCGAAGAGATCGGCGTCGGATTCCTCCGAGAGTCGGGCTAAGAAATTCTCGCGGCTCCGCGAGTCTTGCACCTCCGCGAGGATTTTCAGGCTGGCGGTTTGAATCTCCTTCGGCCGATCCGAATCGAAGGCCCATCCGCGAACTCGGTCCAACGCGTCGCTGTCCCCCGCCTTACAGAGGAGAGTCAGAAGTAGGGGATCTCCGGGTTCTTTTTCCAAACGAGATTTCAATTCTTTTCCAAGGTCGGGCGAAACCCGAATCGAGCCGCCCTTCTCCTCGGCCGCCGGCTCCCCGGATGAGGCGTAGGCGGTGAAGAGAGAGCCACCCTGCATCCCTCGGATTTTCCGGCCTCGGTCTCCCCATCCCTCGCCGAGCGATTCCAAAAGAGCGTCCGGCTTGTCGGTTCGATTCAGCAGCGCGAGACAGGCCGCGTCCGTTTTCTCAGTCCCTTCCGCCGCGTATCGTCTCATCAACCGTGGCAAGATTTCTTCTTGGAAGAGGGCCGACTTCCAAACACTCTCTTCAGTAAACAGGTCGAGAGCGAGATCCTGGCTTGAAACGGAATGGGCTTCCAACGCCCACCAGAGGAGGAGCGGAATGTGTGGGTCGTCGCCATCTTCGTCCCGCGCGACAATTTCTTTCACCATCGCCAACCCATATTCGGGTTGAATCCGTTTCGCGGTGGCCGCAAGTTGGCTCCGACCCCGAACCTCCGGTTCGGTCTGGGCAATTTGAACCAGGCGGTCGCCCGACTCTTTCGAGACTCCTTTCTTGTCCCCAAGCAGGCGTACAACCCACCGTCGCACATCCGGGTTCAAATGGAGGAGGAGGGAATGGGCGAGATTCTTGGTCAAGCCTCCACTCGAGTGGAGGGTCCAGAGCGCTTCGAGTTGGGCGTTCGATTCGGATGGCCGCGCAATCATCTGCTGGAGGCTGGCATAGGTCGAAGGATCTCTTCTTTCAGTCAGTAGCACTCGAGCGTGACGGACCATCCATTGGTTCTCGCTGGTCATCAGGTCGACAAGTTCCCCACTGGGTTTATCGGTGAGGTCGACCGGAATGGGGTCCGCCTCTTTCCATTGGATGCGATAGATTCGTCCATTGCTTTTATCCCATTCGGCGTCGGGATCGGGGTGCGCGGTCCGTTGGTCGTTCCAGTCGCTGAAATAGACTGCACCGTCGGGGCCGATGGTCACATCGGTCGGGGCGCACCACTTGTCATTGCTCAGGACCAGTTCCCCGCCATGCTGTGCGGTATAGGTCGAACGGTCCGGTTCGATCGTGTGCCAATAAACATCATGGGAGAGAAGATTTCCCCCAATGAACTTTCCGAAATACTCCGAGGGGAATGAGGGGCCGCGATAAAACCTTCCACCGACTGTGACATGGCCGCCCACATAGTTGTCCTCTTTCATGTGGTCGAAGTAACCGTAGGCGTACGGGTTGTGCAGATCGCCATGCTTGCCGAAGGATTTCCAGTAGTAGGCCCCCTGAACGCCATGCAGGCAGAGAGCGGGGCCGACATTGGTCGATGAGAAGAGATCGCCGACCCGATTGAAATCGAGGCCCCACATGTTCCCGCCGCCCTCGCAAAACAGCGCGAACTCTTTCGTCTCCGGGTGATACCGCCAGACTCCCTGTTGGAATTCGATGCCGCGAATGTTGGAGGTGACTGTGCTCCCTTGGCAGCCATAGAGCCACCCATCCGGTCCGAAGGTGAGGGAGTTGGCGACACTGTGAGCATCCTGCATCCCGAACCCGGTGACACAAACCTCGGGGTCGCTGTCGGGGATGTCGTCGCGGTCCTTGTCGGGGTAGTAGAGGAGATAAGGAACCTGAAGGACAAAGACTCCGCCATGACCGAACGCGAACCCCGAACAAAGGTTTAAACCGTCGACAAAGTCTTTGAAAGAATCGGCGGTTCCATCGCCATCCGTGTCTTCGCAGATGGTGATCTTGTCAGCCCCTCGAGGTCCATGAGGCGGCGGCTCCGGCACTTTGTCATAGGTGGTGCGCGACCAGCGGTCCACCTCGACCCGTTCGAGACCGGCGGGGTTGGGATACTGGAGGTACTGCACCACCCAGAGCCTTCCCTTGTGGTCGAATTCCATCGACACGGGCTGGCGAATTTGCGGTTCGGAAGCAAAGAGTGTTACCTCGAACCCTTCGGGCAGAGTCATCTTCGAGGCGGCGACATCAGGGTCGTAGCCTTGACCAAGAGCGGATGAGACCATTGCCATACAGCAAGCGGAAAGAGTGAGAAAAAACGCAGCATGCCGGCCAGAAATCAAATCTGTTCCTCCCATCGGTTCGGTTGAAGAGAGGAACGATATCACGGATAGGAGACCGTGGGGAGGAAGGAATTTCTGGAGTTTACTGGGACTGGTTCGGAGTTGTACTCCGGACCCTGAATTCATTGGGGAGTTGCACTCCCCGCACCTGATTACAACTCCGCAACAAACCTACCGCACGGACTGCAAGTCCGCGCGAGCACCGTCGTTCATCCTCTCCACGACAAACTCATAAGCCTCTTTTGAATCCTCGTAATTGGTCGAATGCCCGCCTTCCTCGCGGTAGATCAAGAGGATGTCCGGGTTCAGCTTTTTGAGAACCTCGGTCAACCGAAGAACGCTATCGGGCGGAACGGTCAAGTCCTTTCCACCCAGGGTGATACTGATCGGCATGGTCAATTTGTCCGGCCAGTATTCGGCGCTGCGCTTCTTGTATTCCGACGGTATCTCCGACTTGCTTCCGCCAAAGGATTCGCTGATCGCATCCTGAAATTTTTCGTACTCCAGGTGATTGGCGGTCCCATTGAAGGAGACTACTCCATCCACTAGATCGGGGTGCATCGCAGCGAAGGTGAGGCAAGAGGATCCGCCCATCGAGCCCCCGCTGATCAGGACCTTGTCGATTCTAAATTGATTCTTGAGATCCTCGATCATCTGTACCGTATCCGCCTCCGCGAGCGGCCCCATCCAGGAGGTCTTTGCACGGTAGTCGGGGGAAACATAGATCATCGAATGTTCCATCGCGACATCGCGCGCAGCTCGTGCCACCTCGATATCCCCTGTCGCGAACTGCCAACGGTCGGACCCATGACCATGAAGAGCGATCAATAGATCGTGGCTTTCGGCCGGATCGAACGCTTTTGGAAAGAGGAGGACATAGTGTTGGATCGACCCATCCACTTTGGCTTCGAACGAGACATCTTGGACTGACGCGAATTCTTCGGCTTGGGCGGGGATATAAGAAAACAGAAGAACTAGTATCGAAAAAAATATGTTGGCTCGGTGGGTCATGAAATTGCCTCCTCCAATTGAATCTAATCATCGTATTCGGTTTTCACAGAGTTGTGATCCGGGTCCCAGTGTCCCCTCTATTGACCCACCTTTCATTTCCTTTCAAGTTTCCCATTGAACCATTCTGATAGGAGGCTTTTAGATGTCCGATCCGAAACTATTTGGGACCGAAGGCGATGGAGTTACCGACGATTCCGTCGCGATCCAACATGCCATCGACGAGGGCGATGGGACCCTCGATTTTCCGAAAGGAACTTTTCGGATCTCCAAGCCTATAGTCATCGATACGACTAAGACGGGATTCGCGGGTATCCGCGGCCAACAAGGAGCGACCCGGATTGTCATGACCGGCGAAGGTCCCGCCTTCCATTTGATTGGAGACCACCAGGGGACGGCCGACCCGAAGAGTGTCAAGGATCACACCTGGGAAAAGGAACGGTTTCCTTTAATATCCGGAATCGAGATCCATGGAGAGAATCCAAAGGCGGATGGAATCCACCTTTGCCGGACCATGCAGACGACTGTCCAGAATGTCCTCATCCGTCAGTGCCGTCATGGCGTCCGTCTGTATGAACGAAACCGAAATTTCCTCCTGGGCAATTCGCACATCTATGATTGCCATGAAACCGGTGTCTTCTTCGATAATTGCAATCTCCATCAGGTCATCATCACCGGGAATCACATCAGCTACTGCAAAAAGGCGGGGATCTATCAACTCAATGGCGATGTCCACAACATCCAGATCACCGGCAACGACATCGAGTACAACTCCGGATTCGAAGGGCCAAGCGGGGACATTTTCCTGGAGATTCCCGAGGAGGGTGTCATCAGCGAGTACACCATCGCCAGCAACACGATCCAAGCCACGCTCGACGCAACCGGATCCAACATCTGGATACGCGGCCGCGAGTCGGAAAGTGTGTTCGCGGTGCGAGCCATCGACATCACCGGGAATGTTCTCGGGTCTCGGAATGAGAACCTGGTCATCGAATATGGTAACCGGGTGACTGTGACCGGGAACACGATCTATGGCGGAACGGAGAGAAACATCCGCCTCAAACAGTGCCACTACATGGTGGTCGGGTCGAACACGATCAACTCTCGCCCGGCTGGCTACTCAGCCAACACCCTCGACGGTGTCCTCTTTAGGGAGTGTGTCGGTCTCAATTTTGTATCCAATGTTCTGATGAATCATGACGGCGGATCCGAGCAATCCGGCGGCGCAGTCGGTCTCAATGGGTGCAACGATTGCCGTCTCTCACAGAACCAGATACTGGGCGCGAAATTCCGAGGTGTCGATCTCGCCGACTCCTCCGGATGTGTCGTTTCCGACAACACCATCAAGGGTTCCCCGGAGAGTGAGACCTACCAAGCCGCGGTTGAAGCGACCGGCAAACTGGAAGGGAACTTGATCCAGAACAACTTGGTCGGCAAAGGAGCGAAGGGAGACATCCTCCTGCCGGAAGAGGGTGGATGGGTGAAAGGGAACACGACGGTTTGAGGTAGCAGACATCGGGTATCACCCACAATCCGCGCATCTCCCATACAAAAAGATCTCGTGATCGTCGACCTTGAACCCCTTCGGGGTCAGCGCCTCGATCTGGCCCGGGCACCCCTCGATGTCATAAACGCGGCCGCAATCCCGACAGACAAAATGGTGATGGTGGTGTTTCCCATTTACCTCATAACGTGAGGGCTCTCCCGGTATCTCCACGGGGATCAACCATTCCTGCTCCACAAGCATCTTGATGTTGCGATAGACCGTGGCGATGCCGATTTTCTGATCTGTTTCGAGCACCGAGTCCAGGACTTCCTGGGGGGCCAAAGGCCGGTCGGAGCCTCGGAAGGCATCCTTGATCGCGGAACGTTGGGTGGTTTTTCGTTGCATCGGTTCTCTCAGTCCGAAGGATAAGGGGAAGCGGCAAAGGTGAGAAGGTTGAGGTCGTTTGAATCACCAAGGGGTACGAAAATGGCCGAAAAGCACAAAGGACTGCAAAAATCTTCGATTTTTGTTCTTCGCGTCTTTCGGCCCCCTTCGCGATTTTCGTGATTCAAAAAGAAAGGAGAAAAGAAATAGATTGACAATCCGATTTCAAGTGACTACTCTACTATAACAGTTATCACTTGAAGCCAAAGACCATGTTCATTCGCATCGAAAGTTCCTCGGGAGTTCCCATCACACGCCAGATCCTGGACCAGATCCGTGCGCAGTGCGCCAATGGGGCACTGAAGCCGGGGCAGAAGCTCCCAAGTGTCCGGGAACTGGCCCGTGAACTGACCGTCAACCAAAACACGATTCTGAAGGTCTACGAACGACTCTGCGCCGAAGGCTTGCTTGAGAAGCGCCATGGTTCCGGAACCTTTGTTGCGGAAGACGCACCGAAGGGGCAACTGAAAGAACAACAAAACCTCTTAAAGGGGGAGGCCGAGCGACTGGTCTACCGTGCAACCAGCCTCGGTCTCTCCCCGGGGGAGTTGGTCAAGATGATTGAAGAGATCTATCAAAACCCCACCCCCTAGCCCCCTCCCCGCACTGCGGGGAGGGGGGGTTATGAGTACCCCCACAACACGAGGTGGAGAGGGGGTTTGGGGGGGAGGTTAAAAAAGGTTTAGAAATGGGGGTATGGGAGAGATTAAGGAGTTCCAAATGACCGAAGCTGCAATCGAGATCAAAGGAGTCACCAAGTCTTTTCGAGGCAAGGCTGTCTTGGATGGCGTCGACCTGACCGTGCGAAAGGGAGAGATCTACGCCTTCCTGGGTCGGAACGGGGCGGGCAAGACAACCACGATCCAGATGCTCCTCGGTCTCCTCGACCGGGATGGCGGCGAGGTCCGTGTCCTCGGTCTGGACCCCAAGAAAGATGCGATCGAGATCCGCCGTCGCGTCGGTTATATGGCCGAGGATCAGACCATGTACGGGTGGATGAAGGTCTCCGAAATCAGCTCATTTCTCGAACCTTTCTATCCGACTTGGAACCGGGATCTGGTCCGGAAGTATGAGACGCAATTCGAGCTCGACCCGAACCAGAAGATCAAAAACCTGTCAAAAGGACAGAACGCTCGCCTGGCGCTGCTGCTGGCGCTGGCGCACGAACCCGAGTTGGTCATCCTCGACGATCCCACTCTAGGTCTCGATCCGATCATGCGGAAGGAGCTGATGCGCGATGTGATCGACCACCTCCAAGGGGCGGGGGTGACTGTCTTCTTCAGTTCGCACTTGCTTTACGAAATCGAGCCCATCGCCGACCGTGTCGCCATTCTTGATGGAGGTGTGATTGTTCGTGAGGAAACCACTGACGCCCTCCGCGAAGACGTCAAGAGATTCATCCTCTCCGAGTCCCACTTCACAGGACTTCCACCTTTCGAAGGAACCCTCGATATCAAACGAAGCGAGAACCAAGCTGCAGTGACCGTTGAAAATCAGAAAGGATTCACGGGACTGCTGAAGGAGCATCAAGTCTCATTCGATCGCGTGGACCTCAACCTCGACGAAATTTTTGAGGCCTATGTCATCGGCAGAAAGGAGGCGGGGAGCCATGTTCCGATCCCTTCTCTGGAAAGAGTGGCGTGAGCAGCGTTGGAAAGCGGCTTTCGGCGCGGTCGTGCTGGGCGCCTTCGCGGCGATTGGGTTGAAGACGAGGATACTGCCGGATGGGGGAGTCATCGCCCTTTCTTTCCTGCTCTCCACTCTTCTCTTTCCGGTGTTCATCGGCATTGGTCTGGTGCCCGCCGAAAGAGAAGAGAGAACTTTGCCTTATCTCTTAAGGATTCCCGCGAGGAGTTGGGTTCCACTTGGGTGCAAACTTCTTATCGGTGCTCTTGTTCTTCTTCTCCCCGTTCTCAGTGTGTGTCTGGTGTATGCGCTCTTTGGTTGGAACCGTGAAGTGGAGAGTTGGATGATCCTCTATGCTGGACCGATTTGTTGGGGAATTTCTCTGGAGATTCTGATCTGGTTCCTTGCTTTCGGAATGAAGCGAAAACGGCAAGACAGCGCAGCGATCGTTTCGGTCCTGCTGCTCATGGCGTGGTTGTTGATCTTTGTAGTATTCGGCGCCCTCCAGACCATCGAAGGTTGGAGTTGGTTGAAATGGATCGTGGCGATGCTGCCCCTGGGTTATTCCATGTTCACCGACATCCGCTTCGACATCATCAATCCCTGGATGTTCGCCGTCCTGCATGGGACCGTCCTGATCCTCGTGTGCGGCTGGATGTTTCGCCAATTCACAACGGCTAGGAGCGAACGATCATGAAGGCCCTCAAAGCGTTGGTCTGGAAAGAGGTTCAAACGCTCAAATATGTGTGGATCGCCGGCCTTCTTCTTTTCAATGGGTTGGGATTCTGGCCAATCTTCTTTGGCAGTGGGATCTACGGAACCCATCCCTCCCAATCTGTTGCGGGCATCTCCCTCTGTTTGGGCGCGGTCTATTGCGTGATTCTTGCGATCTCGTTGATTTGTCAGGACTTCCAACGACCCCTCGAATACTTCTGGAAAGCGCGTCCCATCAGGGTCTCTCAGATTATCGGCATTAAATATGCGCTTGGGTTGATCACGGTCTTCTTTGTCTCATTTGTTCCCTTGGTACTGGCCCTGGCATTCGAGGGACGGCAGGACAGAGGGCTCGATGTGTTCAAACTCTTGACACACTCCTCGGACTTCGAGGTCCACATTCTCCTCTATCATACCCTCTCCCTGATCCTGATTTTCAGTGTCTGTTTCTTAATGGCCGCGCTCGTGCGGAAGGCGGTTGAAACCGCACTGCTCTCATTTGCGGCGATCCTGATCATCTATTTCTTTCCAGTCGTTTTCCCTCCACTCGAAAACCTGAGCGTGATCAACCTGATCAACACTTGGGACGACTCGGTCGGTCTCTTCAAACCGGAGGTCCTGGAGAATGATTCTTCGAGGAGCGAGTTCGCGAGGCTCGATCATCATCTCGCATTCGGCTCCTTCGTTTTTGCATTCAACCGAGTCTGGTGGGTCTTTGCAGCATCGATGGTTTCCCTGGCGCTGCTCGCTCTCGTTGCGACCGTATCGGTTCTCAATAGGAACTGGTCCTTCTCCCTCAACCAGAGAAGTCTGGCCTGGAGTCTCGCGAGTGTCTCCCTCCTCCTCTTCGGCGCAGCCTCTTTCGAGGTAGGAACCAACCTGGAATGCGAACGGGTGATCAAATCGCCGAGGGAAATCAGCATCGAGGGGATTGTCCAGGATGCGGGCCGAGGAATCCTGGTATACGAAACCAAATTTCAAGACTCCATGCATCTCGGGTTCCAGCAGTTCGATCTCAACAAGGAAGAAACTTTGGGTCGATCCATTGAAGATCCTTGGACCATAGGGTCCCGGCACCGGTATGGAGGCATCAGTTACAGTTGGGACTCTAAATCTCCGAAGTTGCTCCACTACCTCGCTCGGGATATCGAGGTCACCAAGTACGACGATCCCACTCGCCTCGGACTCCAGCGGAACCACCTGGCGCTTGCCACGGTCGATTTTGGCATTCCTGAATCGGCGACTCCGATTTCGCGAATCGATCTGAAACCGCTTATGATCAAGGATCTGGATTCATTCATCGAAACCAGTTTTGTTCCCGGCCTCGCACAAATCGACGACCGTTCCCTGGCTACGAATCTCTCACTCAGAAAATATCTCTATCGATTCGATCTCGACTCGGAGGGCCATCCTCAGCCGGATGGAATGATCACCGAAGCGCATGAAGATGCGGGGCATGACGACAATTGGCGGGGAGAGATCGAGTCGATCACCGTTCATCTTCCTCGGATTCCCGGCCTGTCTCCAAGAGAAAAACTGAGAGTTTGGTCGGAACTCCAGGGCGCGGGCCAGCGAGCGTTGAATGGCGAACTCTTGGCCATGCGAAACGAATACGATCGCGTTCAGGTGTTCGAACTCGATTCGATGAACGACGATCGGGCGATCTTCTTAAAAAGAAGCGAGATCGGGAAATCGCCCATTGAGCAGTTACTCCACCATGGAGCGTGGGATCTGAGGCTCTTCGACAAATACCTCGCCGTCATCCACTCCGGCGGGCTCACCCTTTACGATGTCTCCGACCCGAACCGTCCGGTTCAGGTCGGTCACTACAACTCGGGGATAGATCACCTCAATACGGTGGTTTCGCTGGGCGACGGCCGCATCCTCGCGGCGGGGAATCATTTGCATGTGATCCGGTTGCCCGAGCGGGGGAGGAGTTGATTGACTCTATCCGATTGAATCACGAAGGGGCGCGAAAATTGCCGAAAATCACGAAGGAATACAAAAATCTTCAATTTTTGTTCTTCGCGTCTTTCGGCCCCCTTCGTGTATTTCGTGATTCAAAAAGGAACACGCCGGATTGACCCTACCCCGCCGCCCCCAACACCTCATCATGATCCGCTGCACAACCCTCCAGCATCTTCTTCAACGCCCCGAACTCGCTCCCATGCGCCAGCAGTTGCGCTCCATCCTCCGTGAAGGTCTTAAGCATCTCGAGAGTCGGCGCGGGACGGCCGAAGAATTTTCGGTTTTTCTTTGCGGCCGTACAAACCCGGTCCCAGGCGTTATCCAGAGTTTGATCGGTGTCGGTGTTTCTCACTCGGAATCCAAAGTCTCCCGGTCCGAAGAAGAGGCAGTCGACCCCCGCTATCGCGGCGATCTCATCAACATTGTCGACAGCCTGCGGGGTTTCGATCTGAACCACCAAAAAAGTCTCGCTGTTGGCGTGACGACCGTAGTCGTCCTGGTTTTGATCCAGATTGAAATCGGCGTCGAGGCCGACTCCATCCATCCCCCGATCCCCAATGGGTGGAAACTTTGTCGCCTCGACCATGGCCCGCGCCTTCTCCGGAGTCGAGACATGCGGAATCATCAGTCCGGCCGCGCCATCCTCAAGATAGCGATAGAGTTTTGTCTTCTCCGTGGTGGGAGCACGGACCAGGATGTCGATATCCGCGATGTGCGAATAAGCGAGCAGCGCCTGCACTTCGCGATCATCGATGAGGCGGTGTTCCAAATCGAGCCAGATACAATCGAATCGGGAACGAGCCGCCATCTGAATGTAAGGCGGAACAAAATGACCGAGGACACACATCCGCGCGGATTTTCCGGCACGGATTTTTTCTAAAGTCTTGCTGCGGCGCATGTGTTCAATTTTCCTTTCAACCCGACCCGTCGTCCGATCGCATTGAATCGTTCGGCGAAGTCCTTATGATGGGCGACGCTGTAAAGCGGACCCTTACAGATGAATCCATTCAATCGAATCTTCTTATCAAGTTTCACGGGCGGTATCAGTCTGTTTGCAGCCACCTCGGCGGTGGCCCAACCTGTCGCTTCGCAAGGCGAGGGTAAGGTGACCGGTCTTGTGTGGATAGACTGGATGATCATTCTCCTTTACGCAACCTCCACGATCGCGCTGGGTTGGTATTTCGGCCGTAAGCAGGAGACCACCGAGGAGTACTTTGTCGGCAAACGGGATATGAACTGGTTCCTGATCGGGGTTTCACTCTTCGCCACTCTACTCAGCACCATTTCGTATCTGTCCATGCCGGGAGAAGTGATTGGAAAAGGTCCGGTCACAATGGTTCGCATTCTGGGGCTCCCCGTCGCTTTCCTTTTGGTCGGGTATTTTCTCATTCCAGTCTACATGCGCCAAAGGGTGACCAGCGCCTATGAACTTCTGGAAGAGCGTTTGGATCTGAGTGTGCGGTTGCTCGGGGTAGGGATGTTTCTCGCTCTCCGACTCGTGTGGATGTCCCTTTTGGTCTATCTCGCATCCAAAGCTCTCGTGGTCATGATGGGGGTCGAGGAAACCTGGATTCCGTTGATCGTCCTGATCACTGGATTGGTTTCTGTCACCTACACCTCCCTTGGAGGACTGCGCGCAGTTGTTATCACCGACCTCATACAATCGATCCTGCTGTTCGGTGGCGCCCTGCTGGTCCTTGGCGTGGTCACTTGGGACTTCGGCGGGTTCGGCTGGTTTCCCACCGAATGGCAGGAGAATTGGGACACCCAACCCCTATTCAGTTTCGATCCCCAGACACGAGTAACCGCCTTCGGAACGGTGCTCGCGATGGTCTGTTGGTATGTCTCAACCGCGGGCGGGGACCAAGTCTCGATTCAGAGATTCATGGCGACTCGCGATGCGGAGGCGGCAAAGCGGGCTTATGCCACCCAGATGGTGGTGAGCGCCTTCGTGGTGGTGGTCCTTTTTCTCGTCGGACTGGCACTCCTGGGGTTCTTTCGCGCCCATCCCGAATGGCTCCCCACGGGAATGACACTGGAGAAGAACGCCGACGATCTCTTCCCTTACTTCATTTCTCATCACCTGCCCCCTGGAGTTTCCGGGTTAGTGGTGGCCGCGATGTTCGCGGCGGCGATGTCGAGCATCGATTCCGGAGTGAACTCCATCACAGCAGTCGTCATGACCGACCTGCTCGACCGATTCGGGCTACGGCCGAAAACCGAAAGAGCCTATATGATCTCGGCGCGTTTCCTGGCGTTCGGGATCGGGGCCACCATTGTGGTGGGGAGCATGTTTGTCGAACACGTTCCAGGGAATTTCATGGGGGTGACCGAGCGAGTGGTGAACCTGCTGGTGACTCCGATCTTTTCGCTTTTCTTCTTCGCTCTGTTTGTCCCCTTCGCGAAGCCTGTGGGGGTTTGGGCGGGTTGGTTTTTCGGAACCTCCACCGCGATACTGATCGCCTTCTCGGAACCGATCTTCGGAATCGTCCCGATCAGTTTTCAATGGATCGCACCATCGGCGTTGACCATCAACATTGTCGTGGGCTCCGCAGTCAGCTGGCTCCTTTCAAATCGATCGTAGCTCGGGAACCCTTTCCCGGGGAGAGCGTAAAAAAAACTTGACTCTCACATGGATAGCTCGTATCTTTATTAAGAACATGTTGAGCGAAGCTCAATGTATGAAAAATGATTGAACCTCTCAGGGACGAGGGGAAAGAAAAGAAGCGAAGAGAAAAATGAAACAAGTTTTGCGGTTCTCCCATCTTTGTTCGTTTAATAGCCCGCGCCAGCAATCGCTCGCGAGACCGGGGAGGGTCTGTCTATAGCTTGATATACTCAAAATATCAACGAAAAAACCCCCGGTTCAGCGAAAATTGAACCGGGGGTTTTTTCGTTTTAGGCCCTTTTTATCGATGCATTGGGACCTGTAAGCCGGCAACTCACATGTCGGGTTTTCGGGAGCAATACCGGTCTGTTTCCCGGCAAGTGAGTTGCCGGGCACCGAACATTTCGGAGGAAAGAGAGACACACCGAGAGGGTGTAGCCAAATGGTTAAGGCGTTGGATTGCAACTCCAAAAACCCTCGGTTCGAATCCGAGCACCCTCTCCATTTTTTTATGGGGGCATAGCTCAGTGGATCAGAGCGCACCGCTACGGACGGTGAGGTCGGAGGTTCGAATCCTCCTGCCCCCGCCATAAAAACAAAGATCGGTGGGGTGGTAGCTGAGATGGTTTAGCGCCGGTGTGAAGCGTCGGAGAGATTGGTTCGATTCCAATCCGCCCCACCATCAAAAACAATCGATGGAGTTGGTCGTCCAAAGGATAGGACACCTGGTTGTGGGCCAGAGAATGGGGGTTCGAGTCCCCTCCAACTCCCCAAGCAATTCTATCATGTCGGGGTGTAGCGCAGTTTGGTCAGCGCATCCGCCTTGGGCGCGGAGGGCCGGAGGTTCGAATCCTCTCACCCCGACCAAAAGATTTTGGACTCCCGTAGCCCGGCAACTCACTTGCCGGGTTGCGGGAAGGTCGGGGCAGGAATTGTGATCCTGGGTAGTTCAACGGGTAGAACATCTGGCTGTTAATCAAAAGATACAGGTTCGAGTCCTGTCCCAGGAGCCAAAAGAATCAGCAACCTCCAATACGTGCCATCCCTCCTCACGTCGGGATGACATAGAGTGGAGTTATCGGAACACCCGAAACTCTTCGCCTAAGAGTGGGTAAGCAACGAAATATGGAAGCGTGGCGGAGTCCGGTTTATCGCGGCGCCCTGCTAAGGCGCTGGACCCTCAGGGGTCCCGCTGGTTCGAATCCAGCCGCTTCCGCCATTTCATTTGGATTCAGCGAATATTGGACATAATCTCCGCATTTTGTGCGGCGATTATCCTTGCGTTTTGCGGGGAATAGCGGTTATAATCTCCGCAAGAGGTGCGGAGAATGCCGACCTATATCCACGAATTGCAGGATTGGCCGAATTTTCGATGGGACGAAGGGGCGCTGGCTCAGCGCCTTGGTCCCGTTCGCCATCGGCAGGGACGGTTCATCGGGCGCATGGAAGCGTTGGGATTCGATTTGCGCGCGGAGGCCGTTCTCGCCACACTCACCGAGGATGTTCTCAAGTCCAGCGAAATTGAAGGCGAGAGACTCGATAGGGAACAAGTACGGTCTTCCATTGCTCGTCGGCTCGGGATGGATATCGGAGCGCTCGCTCCGGTTGACCGGAATGTCGAGGGCGTTGTGGAGATGATGCTTGACGCGACACAAAAATTCGCCGAACCGTTGACGGACGAACGACTCGTTGCCTGGCACGCCGCTTTGTTTCCAACCGGGCACAGCGGCATGACCAAGATCATCGTCGGGGCGTGGCGAGACGACAGCACGGGTCCGATGCGAGTTGTCTCCGGTCCGATGGGGCGCGAGCGTGTTCATTACCAAGCGCCAAAAGCATCTCGCCTTAAATCTGAAATGAAGGCGTTCTTGAAATGGTTCGGCAAAGACACCCCACACGATCCGGTCCTCAAGGCCGCTTTAGCGCATTTGTGGTTTGTCACTATCCACCCGTTCGATGATGGAAACGGGCGCATTGCGCGTGCCATAGCGGATATGGCGTTGGCGCGATCCGAGCAAAGTCCGCAGCGTTTCTACAGCATGTCGGCGCAAATCCGGTTGGAGCGCAAAGCCTATTACGATGTTCTGGAAGCCACGCAGAAGGGCGATCTGGATATCACAGCATGGCTTGAATGGTTCTTGGAATGCCTAGACCGCGCAATCGAAGGGGCGGAGCAGACGCTCGCGGGTGTGATTCAAAAGGCGCGCTATTGGGAGAAGTTCAAGGATCATCCACTCAATGAACGCCAACGCAATGTCATCAACAGTCTGCTGGATGGATTTAAAGGCAAGATGACCTCTTCCAAATGGGCGACGCTCACAAAGTCCTCCCCCGATACTGCCCTTCGCGACATCAAGGATCTCATCAACAAGGGCATTCTCGTGCGCGAGCCTGGCGGAGGTCGAAGCACCAGCTATGCCATAGTTTCAATCGACTAGCGCTTCTTGTCCTGCGTCACCGTAATTGCGGAGATCCGATACAAAAAATGAGAGGCAATTTTAGTCGAGGCTCCCCCTAAATGAGTGGCCATGCACCAAGTAATCGCCTGGTAAGGTTTTGCGGCGCCTGAGGCTACTTGACCTCATCCATGGATTTGACCACTTTGGTCACCAACCCGTAATCGAGGGCTTCTTGAGCGCTCATCCAATAATCACGGTCACTGTCCTCGGTGATTTTCTCGACAGTGTGCCCGGTTTCCTCAGCGATCATCTCGTTGATTTTTTTCCGAATCTTGATGATCTCCTGGGCGGCGATGCGTACATCTGCAGCCGGACCGCCCGCGCCGCCTAATGGTTGGTGGATCATGAAGCGGGTGTTGGGAAGAGAGAAGCGATGTTCCTTTTTGGCTCCAAGGAAGATTGGGACTGCGATACTGACCACCCATCCGGCGCCGATGGCATGGATATCCGATTTGATGAATCGCATCATATCGTAAATGGCCATCCCGGAATCGACATGCCCGCCATTGGAGGAGATGATCATCTTGATCGGATCATTGGAGATCGAATCCATCACTAGGAGTTGAGCCATGATCTTCTCGGCGAGTTCGGTGTCGACCTGTCCGGCGAGTAGAATGGTGCGAGCTTCGAGGAGTTTGGACCCCACCCCATCCTTTTTCTCTTCATTCTTCTTTTCTTCTTCCTCGGCAAAAAACATCCGTCTCTCCTTATGCATCGTGACCCATTCACATCTCAGAATGTCGATACTTGTAGGGCGGATTAGGACGGAGTCCGTAATCCGCCGGCGCGGACAACACGATAATACTGACACTCACCCTACCGCCGGGTCAAGGAAGCTCTCCCAAGGGGGTCTGGCGAAATCCAGTCTATTCCCTTGCCAGGATGGGGGGCATGGGGCAGCCGAGGGAGTCGCAGACGATTCGGAGGAGCTCGGCTTCGACTAGGGTGATCTCTCCATCATGAATCACAGCGGTCGCACAAGCGTTGATCAGGCGTTTCTTCGCCTGAGGAACGACCTCATCGAGACGCTCCAGCGCATCCTTAACACTCGCCAGGGAGAGCGAACTTCTCGATTGGAGTTGGAGGTACTTTCCAACCACCACAAGTTTTCTCTGAGCTTCTTCGAAAGCCATGACTACCTCGGTCTCTTTACGGCTGCCTGCATGAGCGAGCGCGGAAAGTAAAACCTGGCATTCCTTGACTACAGGTCTGAGGTCGCTAAATCGGGAGGAACGCCGATCGGGACCCTGAAACTTTGGAGCGAGATGACGATTTAGGAGGTTCTGGAGTGCAAATTCAAAGAGATCGACTTTCTCGTCGGCATCGATAAGTTTGTTTACGTTTGCACTGAAACCTTCATACTGTTTGTCCGATAGGTTAGCGAGAGCGGGAATCGCTAGGTCGATCAATGGAAGTCGGAATCTCAGGTCGAGTTTCTCGATGGCCCTTTGCAGTGTCACTGTTTCCCGAAAGACTAGGGGATCGGCAATCGGCCGGAGAACATGGAATTGGTTTTCCCTGACCTTCGGATCTCGATCCAGCAGGAGCGCGTAGACAACAGCTCTCGCGCCATAAGCATCGTGAACGGATCGGATGAGGAGGTCCGGAATCGTCTCACGCAGCGTTCTGGCATATTCGATGTGTCGCGCTGTCGGGGCTCCAACCCGATCGATAACCTCCTGGGCGGACACTTGGAATTTTTCCGGAGGGGGAGCGACAGGAGCGATTCCCGAGACTCCTGCATGAGTTTCCTCCACAGCAAGCTCTCGCGAGGCTCTTTCAAAATCTCCATCGAATCTTGGGTCCAGACGCTTGATCCGGTCAACGAGGGGGGGATGGGTCGACAACAGGTTGAAATATGAGACCGACAAGGCATTCGCGAAAAAGTAGTGGCTCGCCTCTTCGGCGTGTGGGTCGCGGATCTTCGATCCGGAGATGAATCCCCCGATTTTCTTCAGTGCACCCGCGATCCCCTCCGGATAACGTGTAAATTGAACGGCGGAAGCATCCGCCAAAAATTCCCGCTGACGTGACACCGCGCTCTTGATGAGCTTTCCGAAAAAGACGCCGATATAACCGACTGCCATCAACGAAAGACCAATCCCCAATAGGGCGATCTGGAATCCGCCACCGCCATCCCGGTCGCTGCGACTCCGGTGACGGTGTCCGCCGGTATGCAGTGAACCTCGAAAGATGAAATAACCAATCAGGGCAATCAAAAGGATTCCATGCAGGACCCCCATCATTCGGATGTTGGTCCTCATGTCACCGTTGAGGATGTGGCTGAACTCATGGGCGATGACTCCCTGAAGTTCGGCCCGACTGAGTTGTTCGACCGCCCCCCGAGAGACCGCGATGACAGCATCCTCCGGTTTGAATCCAGCGGCGAAGGCGTTAATCCCCTTCTCTTCGAGGAGGAATGTGGGGGGAACGGGCACACCCGATGCGAGCGACATCTCTTCGACCACATTCAGAACGCGTCGCAGTTTCGGCTCATTGCTGTCGGTCGGAATTGGAAGACCGCCGAACATGCCCGCCACGACAGAACCGCCCGAGGAAAGCATGAGAGTCTTATAGAGCGTTCCAAACAGGATGATGACTATTGTCGCGCAGGCGGAATAGAGAAAAACCTCCGTATTCCAATAACCCGAAACGGGAACAACATCGACCCCCTCGGTTTTCGAGTTAATGCCCACAATAAAGATGAGCACGACGAAGTAAACCGCGACCACGATGACCGCGACCGCAAGGATAAAATAGAGAACCAAAAGAGCCGAGTTCCGCCGCGCGCGGTCCTGGTGGTCGAAGAAATCCATGAGAATCTCTCGAGACTACACTAGGAAAAACTCACCTGAGGAGCTTCTCGAATCGCTTCGTCCTCGATCTCGAACAATTCTGCCTCGTTAAAACCCAAAGCGGGAGCCACCAGTACGGCCGGGAACGACTCGCGAGCCACATTGTAGGTCATGACCGAATCGTTGTAGGCCTGTCTGGCGAATGCAATTTTGTTCTCGGTGGTGGTGAGTTCTTCGGTGAGTTGCATCATGTTCTGGTTGGCTTTCAGATCGGGATAAGCTTCGGCCACCGCGAACAGTTTGCCGAGCGCGCCACCAAGAAGAGTCTCCGCCCCCATCAACCCCTTGAGGGCACCTGCGTCCCCAGGCTTGTCCGCAGCTGCTTCGCGCGCAGACGCGGCGTGGTTCCTCGCTGCGATGACCGCTTCGAGCGTTTCACGCTCATGCTTCATATAGGCTTTCGCGGTCTCAACCAGGTTCGGAATGAGATCGTATCTCCGCTTGAGTTGGACATCGATCTGCGCGAAAGCGTTTTCAAACCGATTCCTCAGTTTGATCAGGTTGTTGTAAAGACCTATCGCATAGAGGGCCAACCCAACCACGATCACTAATAGAACAATCGATCCAATCATTTCATTACTCCTTTGTCGATTCCGAAATTCTCCTGAGACCGAATCGCCAGGGTTTCTTGGCTGGGTTGGTTGGCATTAGACCGCATTTCATTTTAGGAAACTCTATCATAGCACAAAAATCGGGTGTAAAGCGACCTATTATCCTTCAATTTCAAGACCGATCGACCGAAGCAGGTTCAGCGCATTTCCCCGTTCAATCACACCCTCCTTCATTGTGTAATCGAATATCATCTTTTCCCCCTCCATCCGGTCTTCAAAATGAAAGTTCTTACCGGGAGGTTCGAGGTTTTCTGCGATATGGGTCAATGCAAGATCGTGGGTGCTGATCAGCCCCATCGCCCCTTCGCGGACGAGTTTCTTCATGATCGATTGGGCCGCGATTCTCCGGTCATGCGAGTTGGTGCCTTGGAAGATCTCATCAATGAAAAAGAGAAGTGGACCTTCATCATGTGACAAGTCGATCATTTCGCGTACACGCAGAATCTCCTGATAAAACTTGGAGATGCCTTCCTGAAGGGAGTCCTTGATTTGTATAGAGGCCGCAATTTTGAAAAGAGAAACACGGAAACTTGTCGCATGCACAGTGGCCCCGGTGAGTGCGAGCACGGTGTTTGTTCCAACAGTCCTCATGTAGGTGCTTTTACCGGACATATTCGACCCGCTGATGATGATGAGTGGGTTGTCTTCGCTCAGGTGAATGCTGTTCTGGACACAGGTTTCTTTCGCCATAAGGGGGTGGGCGAGATCGTTCCCCTTAAGAGTGTGTTGATCGAGATCGAATTCCGGAAAGGTGTTTTCGGGGTTCGAGTGGGCATGGGCGGCGAGGCTCGCAAGGGTTTCGAATTCGGCGAGTGTGTCGATCCAACCGAGGACCGCCTCTCCGTTTTTCTCCCTCCATCCTTCGATAGCCATGGCGAGGTGAGTCGACCAGAACATGAGGCGTGCGAATGGGAACAAGATCACGTTCCGAGTCCCGTCTTCGAGTTTCTTGACCCATTTCCCCAACTGGCGAATCTCAGCCGACGCTGGGGATCCTTCCGTTTCCAGTTTCCTTTTGAGTGCAATCAGGGGATCGGCATCGAACGATTCGGATTCGACACGCTCGAGAAGGGAGGCATAACTATCGAGGCCCTCGCTGATTTTTTCGACCGTTCCCAGGACCTGAATGACACGCTTGGCCAAAATCGAAAAATAGAGGCCGCTTAATATGGAAGACGCCAGGAAAGGGAGCCCGCCCCATTCACTACCGAACCAGGCAACAAGAGTGATACCGGAAAGGAGACTGAGCAGATAAGCCAGGATCCTTTCATGACCACCGAATGGAATCGGGTCCATTCCCATCCAGTCCTCGAAATAGCCTGGATCTCGGAAGACCGTCGGGTCGGTGACCCCTTGGGCAAGGGCTTCTTGAAAATCGAGATTAGGTTTCAACTCACGAATCGACATTTGCCGATTGAGCAGTACATCCATCTCCCCCCTCGCAATCATCCACTCGGCGAGTTTGCGTTGCCCAGTCGGAGTTTTTGCCCGACAGAGGTATTCGAAGAGCGATGCCTTTCCGAAAAGGTCCAGATCGGCGGCATACGGATGTTTCTCGGGTTCGAATTGAACGCCGGAGAACCCCTTTCCCATCCAGCTGTGATTCAGTCGGTCGATCTCCATCTCATAGTAGAGGACCGCCTGCTCCAGCCCGCGACGTTCGCGGATCATGCGATCGTGAAACACCAACAATACGACAAAAATCCCAAATGGGGCGAGAATACACCACGCGGGT